>JBMOIK010000431.1:0-3518 GCA_049317365.1 Rectinemataceae bacterium
CGAAGTCTGCAACAACCCCAAGACCAGTCCCATAGACCTCGATCGGGTCATCCAGCTCGACCCCGTGCTCATGGGCCGCGTCCTCAAGCTCATAAATTCAGCCTACTACGGACTTGGCACGCAGGTGACAAGCCTTGTGCGCGCCATCATCATGCTCGGCATCAACACCGTAAAGAACCTCGCGCTCTCGACGGCGATCATCGACCGTTTCGCCGGCCGCAAGGGCTTCAATGCGATCAGCATGGACGGGTTCTGGAGACACTCGCTCTGCGTCGGCGTCACCGCCAAGCTCATCGCCACCAGGCGCGGGGTCGATCCCAAGGTCCGCGAGGAGTACTTCGCGGGAGGGCTCCTCCACGACATCGGCAAGATCCCGATCAATGACGCCATTCCCGAGGAATACGTCAGGGTGATGTCGCTGGCGGACCGCGAACGCATTCCCCTCGAGCAGGCCGAGCGCAACCTGCTGGGTTTCGACCACAGCGCGATCGGCAGGACAGTGGCAGACTCGTGGAAGCTTTCCGGCGCCATCCCCGACGCCATAGTCTACCACCATGATCTTGCTAATTATGAAGGTATCAACACCGATTTCCTCCTTACGGTGGCCGTGGCCAACTACTTCGCGGGCATCAACAGCATCGGCTTCGCAGGGGACCTCTATCCGGCGAAGCTGCCCCCGGACGCTTTCCAGCGCCTTGGCATCCAGCGGTCCCTCCTCGATGAGCTCGAGGCGCCGGTGAACGCGGAGATCGAGAAGGCCAAGATCTTCCTGCAGAAGGCCAAATGAACGGCCCGGAAGGAGGGAGGCCCCGATGTTCACGCTGAAGATCTGGGGCGACCGCGGCTCGATGCCGACCCCCGGCCCCGACACCGTCCTATTTGGCGGAAATACTTCCTGTTATGAGATCCGTGCAGACGGGCGGCTGTTCATCGTGGATGCGGGTTCGGGCATCAGGCAGCTGGGCGAAAGCCTCGTGAGGACCGATCTCAAGAAGGGGCCGATCAGCACGGACATCTTCATAACCCATACGCATTGGGACCATATCATGGGATTTCCCATGTTCACGCCCATCTACATCCCGGGCACGAAGCTGCGCATCCACGGCCCCGTCACCTACGAGGATGAGACCCTCGAGCATGTGATCGGCTCGCAGTTGTCCTACCGTTACTGGCCCGTCCGGCAGGACGAGCTTTCCGCCGAGATCGAGTACCTCCAGGTCAAGGAATCCCGCTACGACCTCGGCGGGGGTGTCACGCTCGGGACGAAGTACCTGAACCATCCCATCCTCTGCCTCGGCTACCGCTTCGAATACCAGGGACACAGCATCGCCACGGTCTACGACAACGAACCATTCCGCAACGTCTTCCCGACGGATCCTGATGATCCCGACTATGACGAAGAGACGGCGAAGGAGGGTGACCTTGCGGCCAGGGACGAGAACGACAAGATCCTTGATTTCATACGGGGAGCGGATATCGTCGTGCATGATGCGCAGTACACGGCCAGGGAATTCCATGCTGGCAAGTATGGATGGGGACACTCCTCCTATGAGCATGCCATCAATGCCGCACATCGCTCCGGCGTGAAGCGTCTCCTCCTCACCCATCATGACCCGAACGCCAGCGACGCCGAGCTCCAGGAGCGTGAGTTCTTCTACCAGCGAAAGATCGAGGGCCGCTCCGCCTTGCGCGTCGAGATGGCCCGAGAGGGCAGCACGTATCCGATAGGCTGAGCTTCGGTCCGGGAGGCGGTTCACATGGGCGAGAAAAGCTTCGCCGTCCGCGGGTTCCGCGGCTTCGGAGATTGGGTCGAGTTCCACTCCGCGCGAGTCAACGTCCTCTATGGACCCAATTCCTCCGGCAAGAGTTCCCTCATCCAGGCAGCCCTCCTCCTGCGTGAGCAAAGCGATCCCTTCAAACTCAGTTTTGTCGGCGGCGCCCATGGGCTTTCCGGATTCCTCGATGCGGTGCACGGACACGAGCCGAGCGGCACGATCGAGTTCCTGATCAGCTGCTCCGTCGATGCAGCCGCGGCCCTCCTTCCCGATGCCATTGTCAGGCCCGAGCCGGTGTCCTGGGACTTCGAGATCTTCTTGTCCTATGTCGCCGATCCCTTTGATGGTGGCGCCAGCGGACTCCTGGCCGAGTGCTCCATCGACCTCGTGAGGGACAGCGACCACATCCTGCTCTTTTCGGCCTCCCCCCTCGATGACGGTGGAGAGCTCCTCCTTTCAACCGTCGAACTGCTCAACCTGCCATTCGTCCGCGCCCGTCTGGTCGGATCTGACTCGGGAAGGCCGGATAGCCTCGTTGCCCTCGACAAAGCGATCGAACTCGCACGCGAACTGGCATCTTCGTCGCAGGGGAAGGCGGTTACGAAGGTACTCTCCTTGGTCTGCGCCCTCGAGGATGTCCGGCTTCCGACTGCGCTTGCGAACTCGGTGGAACGCCTCGTGCTCCCTGATCCCGCTGACACTGACGAGCCGAAATGGATCATCCATCGGCAAATGAACAGCCACTACTTCAGCGAGGAAAAGAAGTATCTCCGTTCGCTCGCGGACATCCTCGTCGCCGAAGCCTTCACGGGCAACGGCATACGGGCGATGCGCTCACCCGTGAGTGGCAAGGATATCCGCCTCTCTTTCTATTCGGTGTTTCACGAGATCCTCTCTGCCGCCGGCTTCTATGGTCCACGGCTTCAGGGACGGATCGCGCATTTTCCCGGAGCTGGCCATCATGCTTCCGGGGAGCTCCCCCTGATGGCAACCGCGACCGGTACGAGCGTGCTTGTGATCAAGGCGGCCGAAGAGTGGGCAAGCCTTCTCCGCGACGCGGTCAACCTCACTGTCTGCGCCAGCGAGGAGGGTGGACACGCCATCAAGGGCGCCCGTCTCGATCTGAGGTATGGAAGCGTCATCATCGCCTCGCGCGAGGGCCGCCAGGGCCTTCCCCTCGTCGAAGAGGGCAAGGAGAACGATCCTGGTGTCCTCGACCTCGAGGGGAGAAGGGGAGTGCTGCAGGCCTTTCTCTCAGGCAGCGGACTCGCCGAGGACCTGGAGTTCCGATCAGGCGCTTCCGAGGGCTTTTCGATCTCGCTGGCGAAGGGCGGGCTGCGCATTTCCATCGGCGAATTGGGAGCTGGGCCACGCCGCGCCATCCTTCTCGCCTCCTGCCTGCTCTGGCTCCCCTGGGGAAGCCTTGTCGTCATAGAGGAGCCGGAGCTCTCGCTCGATGCCACATGGCAGGCACGAATCGCCGGGCTGCTCAGGGAGCTCGTGCGAGCGACAGGCGCCTCGGTGCTCGTAGAGACCCGCAGCGCAGACTTCATCGCGGCGCTGGGGTCGCTCGAACTCCGCGCAAAGGCAAGGGAGAAGGGCCACAAGGGGGCGGATGATGAAGCCACCCTCCGCCTTTCTGAGAGTCGGGACGGGGAAATCCGCCTCATGGAACTGCTGTAACTGGAAGAATGTTCCTCGAACCTTGTTGGGAATTGAAGCATCGTGGCGCCTTCCGGGCGT
>JBMOIK010000432.1:0-3499 GCA_049317365.1 Rectinemataceae bacterium
CCTGCGACCCGCAGATTAAGAGTCTGCTGCTCTGCCAGCTGAGCTAGCGGCCCATTCTGTCGGCAGGAAGGCCAAAGGCCTTCCTGCCTCGATCTTCGCGACCGCTGAGGAAACCCGTCGGTCACCTACGCGGAAGCATCATTCCTGCCGATCGAGATCTGCGTCCGACAGGAGTCGAACCTGCGACCTACGGATTCGAAGTCCGTCGCTCTATCCAGCTGAGCTACGAACGCATTGACGCCGAACCCTCTAGGACGGATGCGGCAAGGGTGGGTGATGGGGTTTGAACCCACGGCAACCAGATCCACAGTCTGGCACTCTACCACCTGAGCTACACCCACCAAGCGATCGGCGGGAGCGAGAATGCCAAAGTATTCCGAAAGAGTCAAGGCTTGGCTTCTGGCATTGCATTGCGGAAGGAGGACTTGGCGGGTTCCGTGGGGAGCCGGTAATGGGCCGCGGCCCCGCAGCGCTCACAGAGGGCATTGCCTTCCCGGGCTTCCCGCCTGCGGCTGGCTTCCGGGTCGGGGACAAGGTTTTCGACCCGAACCTGATAGCCTCGGCGTCGGACATGGATCGCCCCACAAGCCTTGCAGGCTTCTTCCTGGGCCTCCCCGGCTATGTTGCCGACGTATACGTGGGCGAGTTCTCTCTTCGCCCGTGCGGCGAGTGCTGAAAGGAGCTCAGGGCGGGTCTGGGGTTCGCTATATCGCCAGGCAGGATGGTAGGCTGAAAGATGGAAGGGGATGTCAGTCGAAAGCGAGGCGAGGAAGCTGGATATTCCGTCGATCGCCTGGGTCCAGTCGTCCAGATCGGGGACCACCAGGGTGGTGACCTCGAGCCAGGAAGCCGCTGCGGCGATCCGGGCGAAGGCGAGCGTGTTTTCAAGGCTGCCGGAGAGCACGCGGGCGTAGGTCGCGGCTGAAAAGCATTTAATGTCCAGGTTCACGGCATTGATGTGACCGAGGAGCTCCTCTGCCGGCCCTTCATTGAGATTGCCATTGGTCACAAGAACGGTCTGGAGGCCCCGTTCCTGGGCGAGCGAAGAGGCTTCGATCAGGTATTCGAGATGGATGGAGGGTTCTGAGTAGGTAAAGGCCATCGAGGGGCAGCCTGATGCAAGGGCCTGTTCCACCAGAGACTCCGGGCTGACCTGCGTGTCTGGCTCTTCGAACTCCTGGGAAATCTGCCAGTTCTGGCAAAAGGGACAGCGAAGGTTACAGCCGAGAAAACCAACGGAGAACACCCTGCTGCCGGGAAGGAAGTGGAAGAGGGGCTTTTTTTCGATGGGGTCGATGGCCAGGGAGGAAACCAGGCCTTTCAAGGGGAGAACGATGGAGCCACCCTGGTTGAGCCTTGCCCTGCAAATTCCCCATGAATCGGGAAGGAGGGTGCAGCCGTGGCTACAGAGCCTGCAGCGACACAGGCCTTCCGCGAGGGGCTCCTGCCAGGCCGCTACCTGGAAGCTCCCTGATCCTAGGATGCCGGCGCCCCGGTCATTGTCTTTCTTGGGCCTCCATGGTCAGCCCCCGGCTGTACCGGATCATCGACCTCGAAGGGCTCGTACTTGACGCCAAGGCTGCCCTTCCGGATCCAGAGTCTCACCAGGTTGTGGGTGGCACCGACGGGATCCACTGGCGAGGCAAGTTCCTCGGCTCCCGCGATATCCACGACCCTGAACTCCCTGATCGCCGGCGATGGCTCACCCGGGTTCGAGATGAGGAGGCATTTTCCGCTATCGTAGGGATGCTTCCGCAGGGTGCCGATGAAGGGCACCGAGTTGCCGTGGCCCTCCCCGTGCCAACGGGTGATTTCAGAAAGAGGCTCGGCTTCGATATAGGCGCGCATGCTCATGGCAACCTCCCTTTTTTCTTGAACTGTCCCCACATCAATGATAAGCCCCACAGGAGGGAGAATGCCAGACAGGAAAGCGCGAACCCTTAGCCATAGGCACGATAGGCGGTCCAGACCTGACCTGTCATGGGGAACCCCTTCAGGGCCGTCGTCGGCAGCACTAATGCCCGGTACTCGCTCCCATGACCCGGCCGGAGAAGGGGACGGGGTGGATCGGCAGGGGCCGCACCTGCCCCCTATGACACTCGAGCATGTTCCCTGGCTCCTCCGGCATGGGTCAGGTCCATGACAATGCAATTGACTTTGTCATGGACCTGCCGTATCCTCGGGCCATGGTCACGGCGATCTTTGCGGGTACCTTCGACCCGCCCACCTACGGTCATCTCAATATCGTCGAGAGAGCCAGGGGCATTTTTGGGCATCTCTACGTCGTCGTGGCCGTCAACCGGCAGAAGAGTGGACTCTTCACCGCAGAGGAGCGCTTCAGCCTGCTTTCCCAGCTCCTTGCGCCATGGCCCAATGTATCGGTTCACCTCCACGACAGGCTCATCGTCGAGTTTGCGCGGCAGCACGAGTGCCGAGTCCTTGTCCGCGGGGTGCGAAGCGTCCCCGACTTTTCCTACGAGTTCGAGCTTTCGATCATGAACAAGGGACTCGATCCCGAGATCGAGACCTTCTTCATGCCGACCGATCCCCGGTACTTTGTCCTCCGCTCCAGCGCGATCAGGGAACTGGCCTCATTCAAGGGGGATCTCTCTTCGATGGTGCCGCCAGAAGTGGCCAGGGCCCTCCGGGCCAAGGTCGAGGCGGAGGAAGGGGGAAGGGGCTCCGGCATAGCCCACGCTTGACAGTACCCTCGTCCGCTGTGTAGGGTACCGAGTCGATTTTCGTTCTCGGAAATTCTTGCGCGAATGAGGTTTTTTCCATGGCTGTACCGAAATTCAAGACTTCAAAAGCCCGGACAAGAAGGCGCCGCTCCCTCAACATGAAGCTGACTGCGCCTACCCTTGTGTCCTGCGGGAACTGCGGTAATCCCGCCCTCCTGCACCGGGTCTGCCCAAAATGCGGGTTCTACCGCGGGCGCCAGATCATATCGCCCGATTCCAAGGCGTAAAGGAGTTCCTTATGGACGAACTTTTCGAGAGGATCAAGAAGATCATCGCTGACAAGCTCGAGGTAGAGGAAAGCAAGATCACCTTGGAGGCCAGTTTCCGCCAGGATCTCGGCGCAGACAGCCTTGATACCTACGAGCTCGTGTACGGCATCGAGGAAGAGCTCGGCATCACCATCCCCGACGAAAAAGCCAACGAGTTCGAAACAGTCAAAGACGCCTACGACTTCATCAAGTCCGCGGTGAAATGAGCCCCGGGCGGGTTCACCGATGCTTTTTCCACCAAAAAGCAGCCTGACCCGCGAGCGGAAGGTCGAGCTTCAGGCATTCCAGAAAGAAGCACAGGCGAGGTTCAGGGATCTTGATCTCCTGAATCTCGCCTTTACGCATCGTTCCTGCACCAACGAAGACCGTTCCCCCAACAATGAACGCCTCGAGTTTCTCGGTGATTCCGTATTAGGCGTAGCTGTCGCCTCGCGGCTCTTCGACCTGATGGCCGACAAGGCAGAGGGTGACCTTGCACGCGTAAAGAGC
>JBMOIK010000433.1:0-3466 GCA_049317365.1 Rectinemataceae bacterium
GCGCGACGATGGAGGATCTTGAACTCCTTGTCCATCGCGGCGCTCCCCTCCTCGGACTTGAGAGCCGTTATTCCAGCCTCTTCGCCGGCGAGAGCCGGCCGGTGACCAGGGTAATGATCGGCGGTCGCGATTATTTCGTGGTTGGAGACCCCGTAGGCCTGTACAGGAATGTCAGGAAGGCCATAGGCTTCGAGAAGAAACTCGATTATCTCCCCTTCGAGCCGTGATAGGCTCCATCTGGAAAAACCGCATGGTATCGCTTAGACTGAACGAGAAGAACCCGACCAGAGCGCGTGGTCGGGTTCTGTGGTTGAAGCGACGTGGGTTCAAGGGAGCTGTCTGATGCCGAAGGCGGGTGCGTACCGGGCCAACTCTGTCATTTACTTCCAGGGTGACATGAGCGACAAGATCTTCGTCCTCCAGTCCGGTCGGGTCAGCCTGAACTATAGCGACATCGAGACAGGGAAGGATCAGCACGACACCGTGCAGGTCGGGGAGTTCTTCGGGGTGAAGAGTGCCCTTGGAAAGTACCCCCGCGAGGAAAATGCCCTCGTGTTGATGGACGCGACAGTCCTTGTTTTCACTGTGCCCGAGTTCGAGGTCTTTGCCCAGGCCAATACCAGGATCATCATGAAGATGCTCAAGGTCTTCTCGAACCAGCTGCGCCGCGTCCACAAGCAGGTAGATAACCTCCTTGAGAAGGGTGAATCGCTCAATCCCGAGGCTGGACTATTCTCTACGGGTTCCTACTACCTCAAGAACCGCCAATACAGCCAGGCAAAGTACGTGTTCAGCCGCTATCTCACCTATTTCCCGACGGGGAGCTTTGCCATGGAAGCCAGTCGCCATCTGGAGACGGCGGAGACAAGCGCCCAGCGCTTCGGCGACGGCAAGGGTCCGGCTCCCATGGCGATGGCCAATCCCCTGGCGCCGGCAGCGCCGGCAGCTCCCGACGAGGCCTCGAAGGCCGAGAGGAATCCTGGCGAAAACCTCTCCGATGCGCCAAGGAATACTACGAGGCAGTGAGCCTTTTCAGCCAGGAGAAGTACAAGGAATCCCTTGTAATCTTCAAGCGCATCATCGATGCCAATGCCGATGCGGAATATGTGGCCAAAGCGATGTACGACAGCGGCCGCTCCATATTCATGCTGGGAGACTATGAAGCCTCCATCAAGCAATTCACTTCGATCATCCAGGCCAATCCCAAGCATCCTGATCTCACGGACATCCTGTTCTGGCTCGGCCAATCCTGGGACAAGAAAGGCGACGCCGAGCGTGCGAAGAGCTTCTACAAGAAGATACTCGCCATGGAGTCGGACGAGGATGCTGCTTCGAGGCTCAAAGCCAAGAAGGCGCTCAACAGACTTGAGGGGGCCTCCCGTGGCTGACCTGTCCGCGTTCATGCGCTTCGCGCGTACCTACCAGGCCGGCGAGATGCTTTTCTCCGAATACGAGCCCGGAGAGAGCTTCTACCTCATCCAGGCCGGCCGTGTCCGCATCTCCAAGATCGTCGGCGACATCGAGAAGACCATCGATATCCTCCAGCCGCCGGAAATCTTCGGCGAGATGGCCATCCTCGAAGGCGCTCCGCGCTCCGCCTCCGCCGAGGCCGTCGATACCGTCAAGGTCCTCGAGTTCAACCGTGCGAACTTCGAAGTCCTCATGATGGGAAACCCCATCATCGCGCTCCGCCTCCTGAAGCTTTTTACCAAGCGCATCTGGGACCAGAAGCGCCGCTTCATGATCCTGAAGCTTGATGATCCCCAGGCCAAGATCGCTGATGTCTTCCTCATGCTCTCCGAGACCCAGGCTGCAATCAGCGGCGGCGCCATCGAGGCTGACAGCGAAAAGCGCGAGTTCAAGGTGACGGCCGCCGATGTTGCTCACTGGGCTGGCATGTCCGGTCTAGAAGCCCAATCGGTGCTCGACCATTTCACCAAACAGCGCCGCATCGAGATGTACCCCGATCGCATCGTCGTCCGCAATGTCAGCGACTTCCAGCGCCTAGTCAATTCACGACGCAAGAAGTAATTACTTACATTTCCTGTCCCCTTGACCCAGCCCGCCCGAGTCGGCTATTGTCGTCCCCGCACGTTCCGAACAGACCCGCCGAGATAGCTCACTTGGCAGAGCGGCGCACTCGTAATGCGCAGGTACCCGGTTCGATTCCGGGTCTCGGCTTTGATAAAACCGGCCCCTACGGGGGCCGCTTTTTATTGGGCGAGACCGGGAATCGAACGCCTTTGCGCGCCGAGCGGAGCGAGGATGAGCGCGCATGGATGCGCGCGTCAGCGCAAAGGCGCGGCCCGGAAGCCGAGGACAGGATGTCCGAGGCTGGAGGGCAATTCCGGGTCTCGGCTTTGAGAAAACCGGCCCTCATGGGGCCGGTTTTCATTTGGCCGAGACCGGGACTTACTGAATCGCGCTCAGCCAATGTTGCGCGATTCAGAGATATTTCCGCTGCGCGGAAATATCCGGGTCTCGGCTTTACTGGATAAGGAATTAGACACCCGAAACCTGAAACCGGTACGGGCTGTAAATCAACTCGCGGCTAAACTCGCGGTTAGAGGCAGCCATGCGACCGTTTTACTTGTACGCCAGACACTCAGGCATCTACGCGGCATCATCTAGCCTGGAATCATGGCACTTCGCGAGTTCCGTCTTCAATTTTCATGCGACTTTGCAACAATTGCAATGACTTTCCCGAGGGAATCAGGGAAACACCCTGTCCAGAAAGGCTGAGATTGCCTCGACGCAGGCGGCCTGCGACGATCTGAGATCAAAGAGGATATGGCCACCATATGGGACGAGAAGATATTCGGAGTTCGGCCAGAGCCGGCTGATCAGCTTCTTCGAATAATCATTGTCCACGAGACTGTCCAAACCGCCTTGGATAAGGAGGAGAGGGCCTTGAAACCGCGGCTTGCCATTCATCATGACCGGCTGCCATCGTGCGAGGGCATTGATCCAGGACAGGGGGAGCCGGCTAACGCCGAGAAAGCCTTCCTCGTAGCCCCGAGGTGGCAAGTCGCGCACAAAGGGAGAGGCTATGTATGCGAGCGGGAATGCCCAGTACCAGGCTGCAGGCCTGACGAGGGGGGCCAGGAGGACGGCGGCGTCTAGGTCCTCATGACCCGTCACGAGTCCGGAAAGCGTCGCAGCCCCACCGGCACTATGACCAATTACGATAGGTTGTCTGGCCATTCGCCCAGGCAAGCACTGCATCGGTGACCCTCGCGTAATCGGAGAAATCGGCTATGGAACCCGGTTCTCCCGTGGAAAAACCGTGACCTGGGAGATCGGCGGAAAGGCAGGCCCAGCCTCTTTCGGCAAGCCGCTCGAGCCCTGGTACGAGATAGACCCCGTACGAGAGATAGCCGTGCCATGCTAGTATCGTTCCCCGCGTATCGACCCCCGGGGGCGGGAGGAGGAGGGCCGCGCCAATTTCGGCGACGTGTGTCTTTAT
>JBMOIK010000434.1:0-3460 GCA_049317365.1 Rectinemataceae bacterium
TCTCGTCGATGTCCTTCTCGTTGGCACCAGGTATGATGATGTCGCGTATCTTGTTTCGCCTCGCCGCCACGGTCTTCTCGCGGAGGCCGCCTATCGGCAGGACCTGGCCGGTCAGGGACAGCTCGCCGGTCATGGCCAGGCCCTGCCTGATCTTCCGCCCGAGGACCAGTGACAGCAAGGCTGTCGCCATCGTGATGCCGGCGGAGGGGCCGTCCTTGGGGGTGGCGCCCTCGGGTATGTGGAGGTGGATCTGCCTGGCGTCGAACCAGTCGCCACCGATGCCGTAACGCTCGCCGGCAATGTGCCGCACGAAGGTGTAGGCGATGCCCGCCGACTCCTGCATGACGCTGCCCATCTGCCCGGTCAGCTTGAAGCCCTCCTTGCCCGAATTCGCGACAGCTTCAATTATGAGGGTATCCCCTCCCATGCTGGTCCAGGCCAGCCCGATGGACATGCCTGGTCCCGTGACCTTCTTGATGTCGTCCTCGCGGAACATCGGCTTGCCGAGGTGCTTCCGGACCGCGGCCTTGTCGACGGGGAACTTCTCCGACTCGCGGCCCTCGAGGACCATGACCTTGGCGATCTTCCTGTGGATCTTGTCGAGGGCCTTCTCGAAGTTGCGCACGCCAGCCTCCCGGGCGTAGCTCTCGGCTATGTCCAGGAGGGCATCCCGGGTGTAGCGCACCGAGTTCTTCCTGAGGCCGTTCTTCTCGATGGATTTGGGTATCAGGTAGCGCTTGGCTATCTCGAGCTTCTCGACATCCACATAGCCGGGGAGCTGGATGATCTCCATGCGGTCGATGAGGGGACCGGGTATGGTGTCGAGGGTATTGGCAGTAACTATGAAGAATATGTTCGAGATGTCGAAGGGCAGGTCGAGGTAGTGGTCGCGGAAGGAGAAATTCTGCTCCGGATCGAGGGCCTCGAGGAGGGCGCTCGAGGGGTCGCCCTGGAAGCTCACGCCCATCTTGTCTATCTCGTCGATCATGAACACCGGATCGCGGGTCTTGGAGATCTTGAGGCCCTGGAGGATCTTGCCCGGAAGCGCTCCCACATAGGTCCTCCTGTGTCCCTTGATCTCCGCCTCGTCGCGCATGCCACCCACCGAGAAGCGGAAGAACTTCTTGTCCAGGGCGCGGGCGATGGAACGGCCCACGCTCGTCTTGCCCACGCCGGGGGGCCCGACCAGGCAGAGGATGGTGCCCTTCGCGTCCTTCTTGAGCTTGCGCACGGCGAGGAACTCCAGGATGCGTTCCTTTACGTCGTCGAGGCCGTAGTGGTCCCCCTCGAGGATGGCCTTGGCACCGCCTAGGTCGAACTCCCCCGAAAGCGGCGACTTCCAGGGCAGGTTCGACACGAGGTCAAGCCAATTGCGCGTAACTATGAATTCGCTCGAGTTGGGATCCATGAGGTTGAACTTCTCGAGCTCCTGCTCGACGAGCTCCTTGACCTCCCCCTCGAACTTGAAGGCCTCGATCTTCTCCTTGAACTTCTGCCAGTCGCTGGACTTCGCGTCCGTGGGCATGCCGAGCTCTGTCTTGATGGCCTTGAGCTCCTCCTTGAGGAAGTACTCGCGCTGGCTCTTCTCGATCTTCTCGTTGATCTCGGTCTGCACCCGTTTCTGGATGCGGAGGAGCTCCTGCTCCTTCTTGATGAACATCAGGACCCGCTCCATGCGCTCGTGGATGTCGAGGGTCTCGAGGATCTTCTGCTGGTCGTTCTTCTCGACGTTCAGGATGCTCGCGATGAAGTCAGCTATCTTGCCTGGATGGTCGATGTTTATCATGTTCAGGCGCATCTCTTCGGAGAAGAGGGGGTTGTTCTCCGAGATGCTCTTCATCTCCGACAGGAGGGCCCGCGTCAGGGCCTTGATCTCGTCGGTGCCCTCGCCCTCGTCGTCGAGATAGGCGACACCCGCGAAGATCGGTGTCTCCTTGGACAGGAACTTCTTCACCTTGAAACGCTTCAGCGTCGAGATGAAGATGTTGACTCCACCGTCGGGCAGGTTGATGCGCTTCATTATCTTGGCGACTGTGCCTACGGTGTGGAGGTCTTCGGCCTTGGGCTTGTCGACATCGGCCTTGATCATGAGGAGGCCGATCATGCCATCACCCGATACGGCTTCCTCGACCACTTTGACGTCATCGGGATTGCCTATCATGATCGGCGTGAATATACCCGGAAAAATGGGGCGACCCATCAGCGGAATGACCGGAAGCTTTCCAGGAAGGACTAGGTCGATAGGTATTATCTCGGTTTCAGCCATGGGGTGCTCCTCAGGATGGAATCACCTTGAAAATACTGTTTTGGACCCCCTCGGGACAAGTCATACCCGATAATCGCGGGATCCTGGCCCCGATTCCGGGGTTTTGCCGCATTTATCGAGCTTATTAGCCCAGGCTTGCCGATGCCGCCCTGATGCGTCGGGGATCCATGGCTCCACCGGCAACACTGAGGGACTCCTCCGCGATCCTGTTGGCCAGGCGGAGGCTGCGCTCCATGCTTAAGCCCTGCACCCTGGCTGCCAGAAAGGCCCCGGCAAAGGCGTCCCCTGCTCCCGTGTCATCGAAGGGTTTGAAGGCACGCACAGGGCTCTCGAAGAGCTGACCTCCGCTCGCGCAGAGGGCACCGCGTTCTGCGAGCTTGACGACAACGCAGCAGCCTTCGCCCGCGAAAGCAGCCAGACCATCGCGGACCGAGGTCCCCATGAGGGCAAGGAACTCAGACTCGTTGGCAAAGACAAAGTCACAGAGTCCGGGAAGGGCTTTTTGGAGGAACCCACGCATCGAAGACACGACTCTGGAGGAGCCGAGGTCGAGAGCAACCCTCATGCCCCCTGCCTTGGCCCAGCGGACACAGTCGAGGAAGAACTCCCGGTCATGGAGGACATAGCCATCGAAATAGAGAAGGTCTCCGGGTATCGCCTTGATGCGATCACCCATCCGGGTCACTTCGAGTGCCGCTCCCGGGGCAACCAGGATGGTCTTGACTCCGTCCTGGTCGATCATGGCGCAGAAAAGCCCTGTCGGCGTGTCGCTGCCAGACAGGAGGGCCGCAACTCCCTGCCCTTCGAGATCATCCCTATATCGCTTGCCAAAGGAATCGTTCCCGACAGCCCCGACGAGGCTGGTTTTCACTCCGAGCTGGGCAGCCACCCGTGCGACGTTCGCCGCTCCTCCACCAGCAGAGATGCAAGGAGACTCCAGATGCGGCAGTACAGCAAGGAGTTCGGCCGTCGAGATATGGGTTGCGGAACCTGAGTTGAAGCCAAGAGAGGGAGGAAGCTCTGAATCGACAAAGGCGACAATATCGAGGAGTGCGTTCCCGATGGCGACGATCTTCACTGAAGCTCCGGACTCCATTGATCCTCCATGGTCAAGGATAGTACCGGAGCCCATGGGCTACAAGACTGGGAGGCTCCCGTCTCATCAGGTCCAGGCAGTTCCGAAGCGATCTCGGA
>JBMOIK010000435.1:0-3441 GCA_049317365.1 Rectinemataceae bacterium
CACGTTCGCGCGGACCGTGGCCCATGGGAGGAGGCCATAGTCCTGGAGGATCAGGCCCGTCCCCGGGCGGGGTCGCACAACGCGCTCGCCGTCGATGCGTATCTGGCCTTCCTGTGGATGCAGGAGGCCGGCGATGAGGGTGAGGAGGCTGGTCTTCCCGCAGCCGGAGGAGCCCAGGATGGCCCAGGTCTGCCCGCGTCCCAGCTCGAGGCCGAAGCCCTGGAAGAGGGGCATTGAACCGGGCCAGGCAAAGCCGAGCGAGTCGAGGGTGATCACGCGGACACTGTAGCGTCTATCGAGGGAGGAAGGAAGCGTCGACCGAGTCGGCCCAGAGGGGGCCTGGCGCGGCCGCGCTCGCCTTAGCAAGCATGTTCTTGTCCCGCATCCAGGAAAGCGCGTCCTCGAACTCGGCTTTCGAGGGCGTACCATGGGTCGGGAAGGGTGGCATCCTGAAGCTCGGTGCGATGTCCGGCGGCACGAGTTGCCGTTCGGCCAGGATGGACGAATACCTCTCTGGAGTGGCATTGACGAGGGCTGTGGCCTCCTCGACGGCCGCGAGAAAGGCCCTCACCCCCGCAGGGTTGGCCTTGATGTACTCGGTACGGAAGGAGATCACGCTCGAGCCGAACTGGGGGAACTCTGAATCGTCGAGGATGACGGTCGCTCCCTGCTTCCGCGCCAGACTGGCCAGGGGTTCGGGCATCGTGGCGGCCTTCAGCTGCCCCGAGGCCAGGAGGGCCATCCGGTCGGGCATGCCAGGCACGTTGAGCGATCTCATGTCTCCCCTGGCGAGGCCCGCGGCCGCGAGGAGGCGCTCGGTGACGTATTCGATGATCGTGCCCTGTGACACGCCGATCTCGACACCCTTGAGCGAAGCTGCGCTGGTCAGGTTCGCAGCTTTTGCGCCAAGGATGAAAAAGTGGGGGTAGCCCGGGGAAGGTCTGAGCGCCCAGCGCAGGGCCTTCATCCGAACCGTGACCCGGTTGAAGTTGATTACGGCCTGGATCTCGTTGACAGCGGCGTCGGCCTGGCCCGCCGCCAGGAGCTGGTCGCGGGCCGGGGCCGCTCCGACGGGTATGAACTCCACCCTGACGCCGTTCTTCGCAAATAGGCCTTCTTTTTCGGCAGCGTAGACGGGTACCAGGTCGATGAGGGGCATGGCTGCGAAGCGCAGGGTCGGAGGCGCTTCGGCGGCGATGGCCGGCGCAGCGATGGCGGCGATGGCGGCGATGGCTGCGAAGGCAGAGACTGCCGCGGTATGGATCCTGGTCTTCATGTAATGCTCCTTTCCCTGGTCGTCTGGCTTATGTGCGGAGGCGCCCGTCAGCGACTCCGACGCTCCGGAGGAGGATTGTCCGGAGGGCCGGGAGACTGGCTGCCGCATCGGGTGATCCGGTCTGGATCCAGCGCATGATGACCTCGTTCAAGGCACCCATCCAGACATGGGCCGCGAGTTCGGCGTCGAGGGGGGGGATGGATCCCTCCATCGCGGCCGTCTCCAGGTTTTCCTTGATAATTGCGATGAATCGGTCGCCGATGGCCTGGCGTTTCCTCTCGAAGGCCATGCCGAGGCCCGAGGCCTGGACGAAGGCCACCTTCGCGAGGGGCTTGTAGCGCCCGAAGGTCTCGACGCAGACCGCGAGAGCCTCGTCGAGCCTGGCCATGCCCCCGGGGGCTGCCGACAGGCGCTCCTTGAGCCTTTCTTCGAGCAAGGCGGCGAAGCTGTCGATCAGGGCGAGGAAGACCTTTTCCTTGCTCGGCCAGTGGAAGTAGATGCCGCCCTTCGAAGCGCCGGATTCGGCGACGATGTCATCCATGCGTGTATCGTGGTAGCCCTTCCGCGCGAAGACTGCGGCGGCTGATTCGAGGATCCGTGTTTTGGTGTCAGGACCTGCGTCCGCTGCTCGTGTCTTGTTCATGGTGCCGACCGACTGGTCGGTCGGATTATGCACGCATTCGCCGAAATCCGCAACAAAAAAAAGAAGAAAATCCTTGTCACGCGAAGGGGGGTTCCCATGGCCAAGCTTATTCCTGTTTCCGACAGGAAGTCGGACATCCTTGCCGTGCTCGCAGGGTTTGAGGAAATCCGTGCAGCGGCAAAGCCCGGTCCTTCTGTGCGGTCTCTCATCGACGAGGGGCGCCGATGACCTGGGTTGTCGATGCCGGCGCCGCGGCTTCGCTCTTCCTGCCTGACGAGGAGGGCTCTGTGCTTCGGGGCATCCTGGTCGGGCTTGAGGACGGGGACAGGCTTCTTGTGCCACTACTTTGGTGGTACGAAATGACGACTGTTCTGGTTGGATTGATCAAGCGAGGGCGTCTCGAGGAGGCTGCTGCCTTCCATGCCCTGGAAATGTTACGGAGGCTCAATCCTTCCCGCGATATGCGGCCCCTCGAAGAGTCAGCGCCAGCTGCCTTTGTGCTGGCACGCGCCCATGGCCTGTCAGTCTACGATGCAGCATATCTGGAGTTGGCTGCGCGCGAAGGTGGAACCCTGTGCAGTTTCGATGGACCCCTCCGCAGTGCCGCGATCAAGGCAGGCATTCCATTGGAGCCTGCTGCATAGGGCCAGGGAACCCCCGGCCTGATCAGGGTGGGGAAGGCTTCCTTCCCTCGACCACGGCGACCGCGCCGCCCATGAAATTCCGGATTCTGAGCTCGGTCAGGCCGCAATCCTTGAAGCGCCGCGACAGTTCATCCTGGTCGATGAAGGCCTTCGACGACTCGTGGAGGTACCGGTAGGCGGGAGCATTCCTGGCGACGAGGGATCCGATGGCAGGCACAAAGAGGCTGGAGAACTTCCAATAGACCCAGGCTATCACCGGAAGGCCCGGATGGCCCATGTCGATGGAAACCACCCGGCCACCGGGGCGGGTAACGCGGACCATCTCGCGGAGTGTCGCTCCAAGATCGGGGACGTTCCGCAGGCCCCAGCCCACAGCAGCCGCGTCGAAGCTTGCGTCGGGGAAGGGCAGGACCGTGGCATCGGCCTCGACGAAGGAAATCCGGGACTCAAGGCCGCGGCTCGCTGCTTTTTCCCTGGCGCGGGTCAGCATTTCAGGGGAGAAGTCGAGGCCAGTGACCCTGACCCCGGGTGCCGCCGCTGCGAGGGCCAAAGATAGCTCGCCGGTTCCGCAGCAGAGGTCCAGCACCGAGCCATCCGGACCGAGACAGCAGCGGGCTGCGACTATGGCGCGCCATCGGGCGTCGCGGCCCAGGCTCATGAGGCGATTGGCGCTGTCATAGCCGTCCGCGATGTCGTTGAAAATGCCCCGCACCGATTCGCCCTTGTCCGGCTCCTGCCCCACCCTCGTCTCCTCGTTCCATCCAGCTACGGGAGCGCATCTTAGCAGAGGCATTGTCCGAATGTCACCGTTCCCAGGCAGCCGCAGCCGGCGCGGCGATGCCTCAGCCGGCGCGGCGATGCCTCAGCCGGCGCGGCGA
>JBMOIK010000436.1:0-3417 GCA_049317365.1 Rectinemataceae bacterium
CCCCAGAGGTGGTCCGACCAGGTAATGAGCATGAAGATCGCATCGATTATCCAGATCCCGTACTTCCTCAGGAATCGCGGCACGGGCCGGTTGTTGCCGACAAAGGCCTGCACGAGGTCGTTGATCGTCCCGAAGGGACAGATGGCGCACCAGATGCGCCCCAGAAGGAGGAACATGATGGGGAGGACCGGCCACCAGAGCACCCAGGTAAGGGCTGTTCCGAAGTTGTCGTGCGCCTTGAGGGGTCCCATCACGAGTTCCCAGGTGATGAAGGCGAAGATGACCAGGGTCGGCCAGGCGATGATGCCTGGGTACCAGCGGCTTTTCACGAGCCGCCTGAAGGCCGGAATATCGAGGAGGTTCAAAGCCGGGGGCCGATTCGGGCTTGCTGCTGGCTTGGGCTGGATTCCCTGCTCTGTCATGTTGCCGCTCCTTTCACGATAGTCCCCTGCCTCGCGCGGAGTGCGGCAGCGGCGACGATGGTCACGACCATGAGGGCTCCGAAGACGGCGAGGATGATCCAGTTTGAGCCCGCCTCCACTAGCTCAAAACCGAAACTGGCTTTTTCCACCGGGCCTCCCGGGGTGAATACGAATTCCAGGTTCGCTTTCCAGTCACCGGTGGAATCGAAGCTCGCGCTGCCTAGGTAGCTGCCGGGATTGCCGGGATCGGCGGCCAACACAGCTGGCTTTGGCTTTTCTCCCATGTCCATGGACATGGACATCGACGGATCCTGGACCATTTCGACGGACAAAAGGATTCTTGCGCCCGCGACTGGCATGCCCATGGAATCGTGGAGGGTCACAAGTATCCTGTTGTCCCCCACGACGGCGCCCTTGTCGCCGAACTCGAGATCAGCACTGTAGGCACCGACTGCCGTGGTCATGGCAGCATCCTTCCCGTTCGCCGCAAGTCCGAAGGGCAGGACAAGAAGGAGGGCCAGGGCCAGGGGACTAGCCCGGACAGGTAGCGTATTCCCCAAGAACAGGACAGCCCGCGCAGCGCTTTGACTAGAAACATCACCGATCATGGAAAACTCCTATGCTTGACAGTCTCCCAGTCTAGGATGGCTTCGTGAACGCCCAGTGAACGTCAGACGATCATGTCGTGCATGTCTTCTGGCTGCGCTCCCAGGATATTTCAAGGCGCAGGGCAATGCTATACTCGATAGCAGGCGATGGAGTCCTTGTACCGCACCATGCTTGGTGCCCTGTCTCCGGGCCACAGGAGGCGGCAATGCAAGAAGCGCGTGAACTCCTCCGCGTGAAATTCGGGTTTGATGATTTCCGCCCCGGCCAGGCCCAGGTCATCGGCCACCTCCTTGCAGGAAGCTCCGCCGCCGCGGTATTTCCCACCGGCAGCGGGAAATCCATCTGCTACCAGCTTCCGGCCCTCATGCTTCCAGGCATCACGATCGTGATCTCTCCCCTCATCGCCCTCATGAAGGACCAGATCGATCGCCTCGAAACGCTCGGCATCGCGGCCGCGCGCATGGACTCGACCCTCGATGCGGGCCAGTCGGCCCAGGTCATGCGCGACCTCCGGGAAGGAAACCTCAAGCTCCTTTACATCGCACCGGAGCGCTTCAACAACGAGCGTTTCCGCGAGGCCTTGAAACGCATCAGGATTTCCCTCTTCGCCGTGGACGAGGCGCACTGCATCTCGGAGTGGGGTCACAACTTCAGACCCGACTACCTGAAGCTCGCCACCCTTGCGAAGGAGTATTCGGTTGAACGGGTGTTGGCCCTGACCGCCACCGCGACGCCGCAGGTACTCATCGATGTCTGCAAGGGCTTCGGAATCGAGGAGAGTTCTGCGGTCCGGACAGGCTTCTACAGGCCCAACCTCGATCTCCTGGCAACGGCAGTGGAGGGGAGGTCACGCGACGCCCTCCTTCAGTCGCGTCTGGCAGAACGCGAGGCAGGTCCGACCATCGTCTACGTCACCCTCCAGCGCACGGCCGAGGAGGTGGCGGCACGGCTCGCAGGCTCTGGCTTCGATGCGCGAGCCTACCACGCCGGCATGGAGACCGAGGAAAGGACGGGCGTCCAGGACTGGTTCTTCGCCTCGCGTAAAGCCATCGTAGTTGCTACGATCGCCTTCGGCATGGGCATCGACAAGTCAGACATCCGCGCTGTCTACCACTACAACCTCCCCAAGAGCCTCGAGAACTATTCACAGGAGATCGGCCGCGCTGGCAGGGACGGGCTGCCCTCCGCCTGCGAAGCCCTCGTCTGCCCGGATGATCTCAATACCCTCGAGAATTTCATCTATGGCGACAGCCCGAGCCTGGCCTCGGTCCGGGGACTCCTCGGAGAGGTCTTCGCTGCAGGCGGGGAGCTGGAACTCTCGCTCTACGACTGCTCGTATCGCCATGATATCCGCCAGCTCGTGCTGCGTACCCTCCTGGCCTACCTCGAACTTGAAGGCTATATCCGCGAGGGTACGGCCTTCTATTCCGAGTACCGTTTCAAGGCCCTGGTGCCGCTCGAGGGCATCCCCGCGCGCTTCGAGGGCGAACGGCGGGACTTTGTGCGGAGCATCCTTGATTCATCGAAGAAGGCAAAGACCTGGTATTCCCTCGACCTTGACCAGACAGCCGCCACCCTCGCCTCTCCCCGGGACCGCATCGTGCGTGCAGTGGACTACCTCGCCGAAAAAGGCTGGATCGAACTCGAGGCTGCGGGAGTGCGCAACCGCTTCGCCGTGCTGGAAAGCCCCCCCGATCTCGAAGCCCTTGCCGCCGATCTTTACAAACGGACCGAGCGCCGCGAAGAGCGGGAACTGTCGCGCATAACGCAGGTGCAAAGCCTCTTCCAGCACGAGGGCTGCCTCGCTGAAAAACTCGGCTCCCACTTCGGTGAACAGCTGCCTGAACCCTGTGGTCACTGCTCCTGGTGCCGCACAAAAAAAGCGCTTGTGCTGCCGCTCCGAGTCATTCCGATCGTGGACGAAGGCCGCTGGGCAGCGGTGGAAGGCCTCCGCGCCGAAAAGCCGGAACTCCTCGGAGAGCCTCGTGCCCTGGCGCGCTTCCTCTGCGGACTCTCCACACCCAGGACTTCCCGGGCCCTGCTAGGCTCCCATCCTCTGTACGGCGCCTTCTCCGGGGTTCCCTTTCAGTCGGTGCTCGAACGCGCCCTCATCCCCCCCCGGCAGGTCTATTGAGCAGGGCCCGGCGTTCCCGCCAGTCCGGCAGCCAGTGATCCATGATGGCCTTGAACCCAGGTCCGTGGGAGCTATCCATGAAATGGGCGAGCTCGTGCACGAGAACGTATTCGAGGCACTCGGGGGGCTTGGCCGCAAGTTCAGAATTGATGCGGATGTGGCGCTTGACCGTATCGCAGGTACCCCAGCGGCTCTTCATGGCGCGGACCGAGATGCCCTCGGCCTTGAGTCCCATGCGACTCTCCCATGTTT
>JBMOIK010000437.1:0-3426 GCA_049317365.1 Rectinemataceae bacterium
GTAGACGAGGGCTCTTTCGGCCACGCAGGGAACCCGGAGTGAGGCCAGGTCCGGAGCGTCACCGGAAGTCTGGGTACCTGCGCGGAGGCGCAGGGAGCTCGCGAGCCGCGAACTGCCGATGTCCCCGGCAAGGGCCAGGAGCTCGGAGAACAAGGGTGCCGAGTCGCCCCGCGCAGCTGCCTCTCCCAGGGGCTTGAGGGTAAGGAAGGTGTATTCCTTGCCCGGCAGGTAATGGTGCCTGTCGCATCTGGTGCAGTAGTTGGGCTCCTGTCCGTCGTCCTTCGTGCGGTCGCCTCCGATTATGATGAGGGGATCGAAGTAGAGCGCAGGGCATTCGGTTCCGTCCACCAGGTAGTACCTGTAGGTATAAAGGGAATTGGAAAGGCATTCCCTGTGCTCGCAGTAGGCAGAGAGGGGGAACACGTCGGTCGCCGTCTCGAGGAGGAGGCGGGCGGTCTGGTTGAAGATTTCCCTGCGGAAATTGAGCACAAGGGTGGGGCAGACGAACACGAGACCCCGGGCTTCAGACTCGTTCTTCATGAGGTAGGCTATGCGCTCGTCGAAGAAGGAAGTCTCGTCCACGATCCAGGTACCTGCCTCGGGGTTCTCCGCGAGGAGGGTTTCGAGGGCGAAGGAATCGCGGGCCTGGCCTATGCTTGACCCGCAGCGCTCGTAGCCGCCGCGCCAGGCGAGGGCATCGGGCGGATAGTCGGCAAAGCGTCCCGAGTCGAGGGCCTGCCTGACGACGAAGATCCGCCTGCGGTCTGCGCCCCTGGTAAGGGTCTCCCTCGCGGCCGCTCCGGTCTTGTGCCTGGCCACGAGGCTGTCGCGCCAGAGCCGTGCCGAGAACTCGGTCTTGCCGGAGCCCATGGGTCCGACCACAAGGACCCTCCGGCCGGGCCGGGAAAAGTCGAAGTGGTTGAAGGGATGGTGCACCTCAAGGAGGGGAAAACCCAGGTTGCGGAGAAGGTGCGCGCTTTCCGAGAGTTCGTCGTCCATCCGTAAATATCCTTCTAATTATGAATGGTTTTGGTCGGGGGAGGGCTTTCCGTCAAGGGGAGCCGCGTCGACGACACCCGGCCTGATCCTCGACTGTCCTATCTTCAGGGCCTTGAAGGGGTGCATGTCCAGGGCATTGCCGCTCCAGCCACTTATCGCATCGAGGTCGATGACGTTGAGGGCGAGACTGTAATGGAGGGGCAGGCAGGCAGCGCCAGAGAGAAGCCTTGTCTCGGCCTTCGCCAGCGCAGAAAAGCGTTTTGCCCCGTCGAGGGAGGCCGATTCGGCCAGCATCCTGTCATATTCGGCATCCACATAGCGGGCGTCATTGAGGCTGGACTGGCTCTCCCACATCTGGAGGAAGGCCAGGGGGTCGGCAAAGTCCCCGATCCAGGTGCTGAGCGCCATTGTGTAGCCCGAACCCTCGCGGCCGGCGCGGACCTTGTCGACATAGGTCGAGGAGGGAATTGTCGCTATCTCGACTTCGAGACCGATCTTTTCCCAGGCGGTCTTCACGATGCCGGCTACGCGAAGGGAGTCTTCGCCTCCCTTGGGAATGGCGATGCGTATTTTCGGGATACCCTTGCCATCGGCGTGCCCCGAATCGGCGAGGAGTTTCATCGCGCGTGTTTCGTCCGCGGCCTGGATACCCTTGGCCTCGGAGTATCCCTCGAGGGGAAGCACCAGGGTCTCTGCCGGCGTCGCGTAGAACTCCTTGGACCTGATATCGCCCCAGGGGAGGAGGAGGGCGAGGCCCAGCCGGAGGTCGCCTGAGTCGAAGGGGGCGAGGGTGCAATCAAAGTAGAGGTACTGTGTCCCGAACATGGGCCCGGCATGGATGGCGTTCTTGGAAAGAAGGGCATCGAGGTTCATCGGTCCGGCCAGCCAGTCGATCTCCCCGTTGTCGAAGCGTTTCGTCGCATCGTCGTCGTCATCGGTGAGGATGATGCGGATACCAGGAATTTCCACCGATTCCGCATCCCAGTAGCGCGGATTCTTCTCGAGCGTGATCTCCGTCATGGAGCGCGATGAGAGGGTGAAGGGACCGTTGACGGGAAAGGATGCGCGGGCGTTCCAGTCCCTGACAGCTATCATCGAGGGATGGATCGGCGAGAATGCGTGGTGGCAGAGGAGCCGTGTGAAATAGGAGGCGGGTGCAGCGAGCCGGACCTCGAGGCTCCTGTCGCCCTTCGTCGTAATAGCTACTTTCGAGGCATCCTTGAGCTTCCCTGTCCTGTAGTCGCGGGCGCCTTCGATGATATCGAAAAAGGTCGCGTAGTCGGCCTTCGTGGCTGGCGAAAGGGCCCTGATCCAGGCATCCCGGAAATCACGGGACTTGAGCGCTGTGCCGTCGGACCAGGTTGCGCCTTCCCTGATCGTGAAGTTGTAGACGAGTCCATCCTTCGACCTGCTGAAGGCGGAACAGGCGGCCTTCACCGGCTCGAGCGTCGCGGGGTCGTAGCTGAAAAGCCCCTCGTATATGGCCGTGAACAGCTGGGCCTCGGAGGCGAAGATCGAATGGTGGGGATCGAATTCTATATCGACTGCATTGAAGGCCACGACCACGGTCCGGGCCTGGGCAGTGTCAGGCGTTGTGTCGGCCACCGCGAAGGCACGGGGTGATCCGAGGGACAGTCCGGCGGACAGGCCCGCGGCGAGGATGATCATTCGGCTGCGCGACATTGGGCCTTCCTTCATTTCATTCGAGTTTGGCGCCAAGGCGGCGGAGCTGCTCCTCCTCCTCGACCTGCGCGTGGTATTCGTGCCTTTTCTGGTTTGCCTTGATGATGCAGTTCTTTATGGTCGTGATTTCTGCCTTGATGCCCTTGAACTTGCTCTTGTCCTCGCCCGGGAAGACTGCCTTGAAGTGGTCGTCGAGGGCGTTCATGCGCTTGACAAGGAGCTGAAGCTCTTCCAGGTTGCGCTCGAGGAATTTGAACGCGTGTTCGTCGCCAGCGGTCTCGAGGCGCTGCATCGTCGGGCCGGAACGCTGGAGGAGGGAGCTCAGGAGACGCGACTTCCGGGTACCGTCCTCTATGAACTCGACAAAGGCGATACCCTCGCCTTTTTTTTCGCCTGTCAGCGGATCGGGGAGAAATATCTCGTACTCGAGCTTGGCAGTGCTTCCGCCGAAAAATTTCTGGAGCATCTTCCGGATCTGCGCCATGAGGCCATGGTCGGCTGACTCGATGACGGCCGAGTTGGCGGAAAGCTTGGTTATTGCGTCCTCGACCTGGCTGCCTGAGCCGGCAAGTATGCGGATTCCGTCGATGAGGATCACCTTGTGGGACTTGGCGTCCCTGGTTTCCTTCTTTTTCACGGTCGCGACGGCGAGCTTGGCCAGGAGTGCTTCCCGGAGTCCCGGTCCTCCGTCCGACCAGTCCTCATCGAGGATGGGGAGCTTGATCTGCCGGTTTGGACCGCCGA
>JBMOIK010000438.1:0-3408 GCA_049317365.1 Rectinemataceae bacterium
TGCCGCAGCGCCAACTGGATCCAATGACAGCGTCGTCTCGTCGACGGTCGTGGCATTCCCCAATGCCTGGACCGACGCAGTTCCCGGTTTTGCAGCTGACTGCTGTGCCGGAAGAGACGCTACCGCACCGAACGCCACGATGGCGAACAGGGCGAGTATGCGCATTTTCAAAGACCCCTCCCGATTTTTATTTTATCGCAGGGAAAGGCCGGAGCGCAAGCGTGGAATTACGATTAAATCGCAGAAAGCGCCAGCCTTCCGCGATTTGGGGCAATCGGTACGATCAGCCGAGGTCGGACATCCGTTCTATCGTCGAGACTATCTCGGTTACGCGCACTCCGAAGTTCTCGTCGATGACGACGACCTCGCCCTTGGCGATGAGTTTATGGTTGACCAGGATGTCTACGGGTTCGCCGGCGAGCTTGTCGAGCTCGATGATGGTGCCCTCGCCCATTCCCAGGATCTCCTTGATGAGCTTGCGGGTCCTTCCGAGTTCGACCGTCATCTCCATCTGGACATCCATGATGAGGCCGATGTTGCCGGACTCGTGGGACGTCGACCCCATCTGGAGGCTGCCGAACTGGACAGGCTGGACATTCGGTGGATTCATCTGGGGCCCGTAGCCGCCTCCACCGAAACCCATTCCGCCACCGCCACCGCCTCCGCCACCCATGGGAAAGCCACCGCCACCGCCACCACCGCCGAAGGACTGTCCCATGGACTGCATGCCGCCGCCCATTCCGCCGCCCATGCCGCCGCCCATTCCGCCAAAGGAATTGCCGCCCTGGTTCGAGCCGCCGCCCGAAGCCGCGATGATGTCGCGGGCAAAGGTCATGGAGAAGATCTCGACCATGCGCATCGGCGCTTCGTTGCCGATCTTGACGGACCAGGTCGCGCGCATCATTTCCCCTGAGGGAACGCGGGCCATGGCCTTGGGGCCGAAGGATCCCTCGGCGACGCCGGAGGCTATGCCCTGGTTGGAAGTCTTCGACGAGAAAGTGTTGATCTCCGATCCTGTCAATTGTGAGACACATTCCTGGAGGGCGTTGATGGACATGTCATCGAGGTCCATGAGGCCCTGGTCGCCGTTGGCCTGCGAGGCTATGGCTATCGCGAGGTCCTTGGGCATCAGGAAGAGGTGCTCTCCCGGGAAGGATCCCTCGAAGGGCACGCTGCCGGCCATGATCTCCTCGGGCAGCTCACGGAGGAGGCCATCGCGGTTGATGACGTCGAGGACCGGTGATCCTACTGTGGCCGACGAGTTCGTGAAGGTCGACAGCACCTGCGAGAGAGCCGAAGCGCAGCTCTCGAGCACGCCTTTGAAGGCACCTGCCTCGGGAGATGCGGAACCTGACGAGCCTCCGCCGCCCTTGGCTGCGGGAGGCGGACCCGAGTCGAAGCCCTGAAGCAGGGAATCTATCTCGTTCTGGGAAAGCGCGGCGTCACCCATTGTAGTCTTCTCCTTCTCCGCTGAGCTCCTCGAGCTCATCCTGGCCAACATCCTCGAGCTTTTTCGTGATCTGGACGGCCATCTTTTTCCCGATCGTTCCCGGCTTGCACAGGAATTTCTTCTTGGTCCCGACGTTGAGGCTCATCGGATCGTTGACCCGCACCGAATGGAGCCTGATCACGTCACCCACCCGGAGCGCGAGGACCTCGCGGATGGGGAGGTTGATCTTCCCGATCTCCGCGATGACAGGGATCTCGACGGTCGAGAGCTTGTCCTTCAGTATGTTGAAGTTCTCCGAGGTCGCGCCCCTGCGCACCGAGGAATACCAGTATTGCGCCGATAGCTTGGAGACGATCGGCTCGATCGTGATGTAGGGGATGCAGAGGTTCATCATCCCCTCGACATCGCCGACCTTGGTCTCCAGGGTCACGAGGACGACCATCTCCGTCGGAGGCACGATCTGCGCGAACTGGGGATTGGTCTCGATCTGTGAAAGCCTGGGTCGGAGGTCGATGACCTGGGTCCATGCCTCGCGCATGTTGCCCAGGATGCGGACGATGATGCCTTCCATGACGGAGTGCTCTATGTCGGTGAGTTCACGCGCGAGCTTCGCGCCTTCTCCCGTGCCGCCGAAAAGCCTGTCGATGATCGTGAAGGTGATCGATGGATCGATCTCGAGGATGGCCGATCCCTTGAGGGGATCCATGCTCACGTTGGCAAGCGTGGTCGGGGTAGGGATCGATCGTATGAATTCCTCGTAGGTCAGCTGGTCGACCGAGGCTACGTGGACGTGGGCCAGGGTGCGGAGGCTTGCCGAGAGGTTAGTCGTCGTCAGCCGTGCGAAGGTCTCGTGCATGATCTGCACGGTGCGGATCTGCTCCTTCGAGAACTTGTCCGGACGCTTGAAGTCATAGATCTTGATCTTGCGCGTATCGGCGGTCGGCTTGATCGTCTCGATCTCTGTCTCGCCGGCGTTGATGGCGGTGAGCAGCTGGTCTATCTCATCCTGTGACAGGACTTCAGTCATCGTTTCTCCCGACCTTCCCGGAGCTCAGCCATGGACGCTGGATCCCGCGATCATTGGGAGACGACATCGAGCCGCTCGAAGAGGATTTCCTTGACCATGCGCTTCGAGAGCATGCCGTTGAGGGTCTCGAGCAACTCCATCTTGACTTCCTCTTCCCGACCGGGAGCCAGCTCGGCGGCGGTTTTCCTGGAAAAAAAGGAACGGAGCAGGTCACGGATCTGCGGTCCGCGCTCGTTGATCTCCACCGGTCCTTCCTTGTCTTCCTTTTCCATCCCGATGGCGATCTTGACGATTGCGGAATGGGGTTCGACATCGGCGGTCCTCGTCCGGATTTCAGCCAGGCTCTCGACGTACTGATAGATCGGGGTGGATGCCTGGTAGGCCTCGGAGACCGGCATCTCCTTCACGGTCTTGCCGCTGGCATTCATTATATTGATCGTGACGACCACGACCGTGACGATGAGTATGATCGCGCCGATGGCTATGCCGGCGAACATCAGTATCTTGAGGATGCCGGGGCCGATGCCCTTCGCTTTCGCGGGCGCGGCTTCACCTTCCCCGCCATCGGCGAAATTGACATCATGATCATCCACGTTGTCGGACATGGCCAGTTCCTCCCCAGCGACCCGTACATCGGACCGGTCTTCCGATTATCGGAATGCTTTTGCGAGCAATTACGAAATTAAGTATACACGAAGGCGGTCTGGCTGAAAAGCGTGCAATCTGCGGTCAGGGCGTATCCGAAAGGACTCCGATGCTCCGTCGGTACGCGACGATCTTCGCCAAAAACTCCGGGATCGATTCCTTCACGACGATGGTCTTGCCCGACAGGAGGTGGAGGGTCGTATCCGGTTTGGCTTCCGCAGTCTCGATCTGGTGGGGGTTGATCAGGAAGGGCTTGCCGGAGAGAAGGGTCAGCTCGATCATTTCA
>JBMOIK010000439.1:0-3408 GCA_049317365.1 Rectinemataceae bacterium
TCCGGTCATAGAGCGAAAACAGGAAACCATCGCGATCGAGGAGTCCCGCCGGTCCACGCGTGGCGACCAGGGCTCCCGCCGCGAGACGGAGCGCCCCCGGGTCCTTGATCTCGGGCAGGTAGGCATACACGTTGGCAATGCCATCCCCGCCTTCGGCGACGAGGACGGTACCGAAGGCGGAGGGAAGCCTTGTGTGGCTGTCGGAGGCCCTGCGGATAAAGCTGATTTCGCCAGGGACCGCAGCCCTGATCGAGGGGTCGGCGCCCCGGAGGACAAGGCCGGGAATCGGCACCCTGAGGTTAGGCGATCCGAACTCGCCGACCATGGCCACCGGCGAGGCCGGCCAGTCGAGGGCCGACGCGGAGCCCAGAAGGAAAGCGAAGGAAAGAGCGGCGGACAGAAGGCTATTGGCGCGCATGCTCATTCCTCCCCGTAATCCAGGCGGAGGAGATCCATCCCGCCATCCTGCCGTACGCCAAGGAAAACAGAATCGCCCTCGATCTCGAGGGAAGCTTCGAGAGCCGCGAATCCATAGGAGAAATAGCGGGTGCCCTCATGGGAAAAAGCCAGGAGGTCGCCCTTCGGGCCTTCCTCGAGGGCGAGCATCACCCCCTTGCTCGCGATGGCCGCCCCGGGGTGAGAGGGCCCGCGGGCGACAAGCTGGCGCTCAGTCCGCTTCAGCACGTCATAGAGGCCAAAGCCGTCGGGCAGCTCGTAGCTGAGTATATCGCCCGCAGGAGAAAAGGCCATCGCCACAGGCCTGCGATAGTCAGAGCCGGTGTAGCGGTGCCAGGTGACACGATAGGACTCGTTGCGACGCTCCATCACCACGATTCGCTGCCGGTCGAGGCCCGTGATCGCGGCGATGGTCGTGCCGTCGGGGGAGACCGCTGCGCCGAACACGCAATCGATGCGGCTGCCTCCCGGCACGAAATCGACGAGGATCTGGCCTTCTCGGGAGAGCCCGAGGAGGTGGCCGTCGAGCGTGCCGAAGAGGGCCAGGGTCGGGCTCGAGTCGAAGGCAGTAATCATCGAGGGGAAGGTGCGCCGCCAGAGCTCTTTTCCTCTGCCATCGAGCTCCGTGACCGTGGCCTGGTCGGCGGCAAGGGTAAAACGCCGTCCCCCTGCCATGAATGGATAGGCTGCGGCTTCAGTCTCGAAGAGCAGCTTCCCCTGGACATCCCGCCACTGGATCGTTGCGGGTACGCGGTCATAGGCCGCGTATCCCTCGCGCGAGAGCGAGACGCCACTGGGGATCCGCGAGGCAAAGCGAAGCCCTCGGGCAGTGTCGAAATATCCGAAGCTGCCCCCGATCGAAAAGGGAAGGAGGGGGCCGGTAGCTGCGGTGCTGCTGGATTCGGGAAGGTTGTCACTGATGACCGGACTCACCCAGATGGGCTTGAGGCTGAAGACCTTGGGCAGGGGTATGGCACACACAAAGAAGTATGCCAGAGCGAAGAGTGAGACCAGTATTCCCGTAACCCTGCGTCGCGCCTGCTCTTCCATGCCCTGCCTCATGCCGCACTGCCCCAGGTCTTCCGGGACCTCCAGGTCCTCTGGGGCCTAGGTCCGGAGGGACCGCCGGTCCGCCGCGGCTACCACGGACAGGGCACATCGTTTATAGTACCGAATGCAAGGGCCAGTAAAGACTGCCCGGACCAGGAGACGATTTTGGACACAGCCAGTCTGTTCGCGTTCGCACTCGAAGCCGCAGGCTCCTCGTATTCGCCCTATTCCCGTTTTCGCGTCGGGGCAGCACTGGTTGCCGAGGACGGGACGGTCATCACCGGCGCCAATGTCGAGAACAGATCCTTCGGCCTGACCATCTGCGCGGAGAGGAGCGCCCTCGTCGCCGCCATCAGCGCCGGGCATCGCGGCTTTTCCAGGATAGCAATCGCAACTCCCGACTCAAAGGGTCCGGTGAGTCCCTGCGGCGCCTGCAGGCAGGTGCTTTCCGAGTTCATGGCGCCCGAGGCGCGCGTGACCTTCGGGGCCTCCCGCGATGAGCTGGTCGAGACAACGATCGGCGCCCTCCTGCCCTACGACGCGTTGCACGACCTCAAGGGATCGCTCCAGGGAGCTCCCTAGCGGTTGCGGCGCTCCTCGCCCTTCTGGCAGTCGATGCAAAGCACTGCGTAGGGCAGGGCCGTGATCCGCTCCGTCGGTATGCGCTTGTTGCACTTGACACAAAGACCATAGCGTCCCTGCATGATGCGCGAGAGCGCTGCATCGATGGCCTTGATCCGCTTGATGTCCTGGCTTCCGAGGGCCTCGATCATCTTGCGGTCGATATCGTCGCTGGCGACATCGGCAAAGTCCTTGGGATCCATTTCTTCGACGATGGCGCGGAAATCCGCGTTGGTCGAGGCAAGGGTTTCAAGAATGAGCCGTTTCTGGGCCACGAGCGATTCACGCATGGCATCAACGAATTCCTTTTCCATTGCAGCCTCCATTCGCTTGCCCAGACCCACTTCTCGGGCGAATTCCACATACCGTCACGGGACGCGCACTATGCAGTACCTCTCCCGAATAATCAAGAGAAAAGCTTCCACCATGCCAGTTTCAAGGTTTTCGGCAGAAGGAGTCCCTGCGGAAAAACGCAGCATCCGCCAGACTTTGCCTGTTTTTTCGCGGCAAGGACGGTCAACTGGTAAAGGATGCAGCCACTGCGGCGATTGACACTAGCGACACTCAACCCGTACTATAATAATCGCTCTGGCACGAACTTCAAATTTCCCCTGGCGAAAATCCGTACGGAAAATCACTGAAGACATTCGGCTTCGAGCCCGACACGCGGTCCGCGAAGAGCGCCGTATGCGGATCGTCCAGGAGGAAACGTGGCGAAGGAAGAGGCGATCGAGGTAGAGGGAATTGTAAAAGAGTCCCTGCCGAATACGATGTTCAGGGTCGAGTTGCCGAATGGTCACATCATTCTCGCCCACCTATCCGGCAAAATGCGCAAGCACTACATCCGTATCGTCCCTGGCGACAAGGTCAAGGTCGCGCTTTCCCCCTACGACCTCAACCGGGGTCGCATCATCTACCGCGAGAAATAAGCGGCCGGACGAGGACCCATAGGGCTCCGCTTCCGCCATCCGCCTTGTCAGCCTGGCCAAAACGGCCGGAGCGCGGATTGGCCTCGAGGAAGGCCCGCATGGCCTTGCCCAGCACGGGGCCATCCGCCGAGTGGTTTCCCTTTCCAGTGATCACCAATACCTTTTCGATTCCCCCCCGAGCCGCTCCTTCGAGGAAGCTTCCGAGGGCGAGTTCCGCCTCTGCGACGGTCTTGCCATGGAGGTCGATGCGGGCGCCCGGACGCAGGTCCTGGCGGCGCCGGGACTCCTCGCGGGCTCCTGCCTCCGAGTTCTCTCCACTGCTCCCACCCGCCTCATCCTTGTCCGAAACTCC
>JBMOIK010000440.1:0-3401 GCA_049317365.1 Rectinemataceae bacterium
AATTCCACTTGTCCTGGGTCCCGATGCCGTCCGGATCGTGGATGAAGCCATCGGGACCGGAGATCGTCACGACCTTGGCGCCGAGCTGCGTAGCCTTGATGCAGGCTCCCCAGGCGACGTTCCCGAAGCCGGATGCGGAGACGAGCTTGCCCGTCAGGTTATCGTTCCTGACCTTGAGCATCTCTTCGGCAAAGTAGATCGCACCAAAGCCGGTAGCCTCGGGACGGATAAGGGAGCCACCGAAATTGAGGCCCTTGCCGGTCAGGACGCCACTCCACTCGTTTCGGATGCGCTTGTACTGGCCAAAGAGGTAGCCCACCTCGCGACCGCCGACGCCGATGTCACCTGCCGGAACGTCCGTGTCAGGCCCGACATGCTTGCAAAGCTCCGTCATGAAGGACTGGCAGAAGCGCATGATCTCATTGTCGCTCTTGCCGTTGGGATCGAAGTCCGACCCGCCCTTGCCGCCGCCCATAGGCAAGCCGGTCAACGCGTTCTTGAATGTCTGCTCAAAGCCGAGGAACTTGAGCGTGGAAAGCTGGACCTTGGGATGGAAGCGCAGGCCTCCCTTGTAGGGGCCGATGGCGGAATTGAACTGCACCCGGTATCCACGGTTGATGTGGAATTCTCCCTTGTCATCCATCCAGGGAACCTTGAACATGATGGTTCGCTCGGGCTCGATGATCCGCTCCAGGATGCGCTGTGACTTGTACTTGGGCTCAGCCTCGATGAGGGGCTCGATGGACTCGAGCACTTCCTCGGCTGCCTGGATGAACTCGCTTTCCCAAGGGATCCGTGCCTTGAGATCGTCCAAGACCTGTCGGATATAGGCATTCATTCAGATTCCTCCCGCGCGAAAACCCGCGCATTCCCGAATAAAACCAGCAAACTCATAGTATCCCGACTTCGAAAAACCGACAAGCGAAATATCTATCGAAATGAGGTTTTGATATTCGAAACGCTGAAAAAGGCTCCAGCATGTAGGAATCCCAGGTACGGATGCCATTCCCTCGCTTTTTCCCTCTGTTCTCGGCAGAGACAGAGGGTCTGGGGTGGGGACATCAAGGGCTCGTTTCAGAAAAAAGACAGCGACCTACATTGAACTATCTCCCGTGCTCAGGCATGAGCGAGTTCGAGGAGCTTGTAAACCAGGAAGGCAGGCCATACCAGGGCCTTGAGAAACCCCAGCACTCCCATCCAGAAACTCGTCGCGGTACCAATGTAGTAGATCGCCGCTCCGATCATTCCGAGGCCATAGAGTCCACCTGACGAAGCGGTCGCAGAGCCATTGGTCATGTCATCCCCCTCATTGTCGAGTCACTATGCAAATTCCTGTCCAACTCCCCCAAAAGGTACGTTGCAGAAATCATTTAGCGTTCCCTTAGGGCGCGGGCCTTGTCCTCGTGTGGCGGCGGGAACAGCTCCTGCCCTAGCGCAGCTGCCTCACCGCCATGAAGAGACCCGGGAACTGAACGGGTTCCACAGGCTTCGGAGCGGCTGGCTTCTTCGCTGCAGCCGGGTCGGGGGGCGGCGGAGCCGCGATCACCTCGTCGCCGATGTTGATGATATCGAAGAATCCGGCGCTTTTCAGCTGGCCCGAAGCCAGTTCCTCGTCGATGGCCTTGACGGTCAATGTTCCTAATACGGAAGATTTTGGCCAGCTCATGCCGAGTCCCTCGTTCCTGACGTCGATCGCGCCTTTCTTGACAACCTCCAGGACATCTCCGACCTTCAGGCCATCGGACAGGCCAAGGTCCACGAGGGCCTCGTCCTGACGCCGCTCGAGGAGGGATCCCATGGGCTGCAGGGCTGCGACGATGCTCTCCGACAGGCGCACCGTCGTGCTCTTGACGCGGTCATTGCCGGTTCGATACGAGCGGAGGGTCGCAGCGAGGCTGCCCGTCCGTCCGACGCGGAATTCACCCCCGGCCTGGATCTCCCGGGCGGTTTCATCGACGGACAAAAGGAGATAATAGTCAGCATCGTTTTCCCGCGCGAGCCGGAAGGCTTCCGCCGGGCCGGAGACCTTCGGGGCAAGGGGGAGGATCTTGAGCCGTGAATTCGAGGCAAGGATATCCATGAGGTATCGCGTCACAATGGATGCGGCCTCAGGATGGATCGTTTCGCCCTGGTCGGGCTGGAAGAACAGTGCGACCCGGTACGGGCGCTTGGGCAGCGCGTACTGATCGGTTTTCCAGGCCTGGCTGACCGAAGCCTGGAGGAGGCTCGCGAAGATCTCGATCGTGTCGAGGGTGGCCCGGTCAGCCTTGCCGATGGACTCGAGGAACCGGAGTTCCGAGAGCTGCCTCGCAGGAAAGCCCCGCTTTTTCTCGAGTTCCGCCAGACGCGTTCGGCCGACCACCGAATATGGCCAGATCCTGAGCGCGCGCCGGTACTCGACGAGGGCCTGGTCGAAGTAGCTCCTGCCTTCCAGCTCGATGCCCCTGGAAACATGCCAGTCCGACAGCGGTTGCCGGCGCGGGCTCTCGAGGGAAGTTGTCTCAATTGTGAGATTTTCCACGGCAAGCCTGGCGATCTCGTCGTCGCCCTGGAGGTCGGAGGCGGTCTGCAGGCTGAAGGCCGCATCCTCCGGCCTTCCGAGGGCGATCTGGGCCAGGCCAAGGGCGAACCAGGCGGCATTGTCCCTGCGGTTCCGCGAGATGGCCTCACGCATGACGTCCCCCGAGCCGGAGTAGTCGCCGCTCTCGAACAGGAGGCTTCCAAGAAGTCCCCTGTATTCTCCGTGGGCGGGTTCGAGGGCGATGGCGTTCCGGGCGTGGAAGAGGGCGGCAGCCCTGTCTCCGCGTTGGCGCGCCACGCGAGCCGCGACCGCCTGCACCCGCGCGTCGTCAGCGTGGGCAGCGAGCGCCCTGTCGACGAGGACCGCCGCGTCGGCTTCCCTGCCTGCGTCGAGGGCGATCAGCGCCAGACAGAGGATGGCACGCGAGTTCATTGGGTTCACCCGGAGGCTGTCCTCGAAACGGGCCTTGGCCTCGGTGCGACGGCCCTCGGCCAGGTCGATCAGGGCCAGGCCGAAGCGCGCGTCGAGGTCATTGGGGGCCGGCACGAGCACGGCCTCGAAACGCTTCCTCGCGCCGGCCACGTCGGAGAGGGCGAGGCGGATGAAGCCCTCGAGGTCCACCAGGGCGTTGTCACCCTTCCTGAAGACCTTGGCCTTCAGCACGTACTGGAGGGCCTGGTCATATTCCCCCAATTGGTAATAGCACTCTGCCAGGCCTCCGAGGGCGTCGCCGTAGGAGGGATTGAGCCTGAGGGCAGCCTGGAAGTCGTCGATGGCGCCGTACCAGTCGCCGGCAAAGCGGCGCTCCTCGCCGCGGGCGCGGTAGCCCAAGGCGGTGCTGGGGGCCGGCGCCGCCGGAACCGGCCGGGCCGATGCCGGA
>JBMOIK010000441.1:0-3395 GCA_049317365.1 Rectinemataceae bacterium
GCTGAGGGGCTCAGCTGTGGACCCAAGGGCCGTACCCCCAGCCCCTACCCGCAAAGGGTAAGGCAGTACTATTTCAGCGAAAACAGGGCGGAACTACCCTCTCGGGGTGATTGTTGAGTCGTACAACGCGATCGATACTCGTCCCCGTCCTTGCCTGCGGAACCATTGTGGCATTCCGAAAGGAAGGGAGGGCATGGCCTCCCTTCCTGGTCGCAGGGACAGATCCGATCACGGGGTCGGGGAAAGGTTTTGCAATGCAGTTGAAGTACCTCTTAGTCGTTCTTGTCTCGCTCATGTCATTCGGGTTGACATCCTGTCAGCTTCTGGTCTCATTCCTCGGTAGCGATGAGACCATAACGCCGGGAGAAACCCAGCCTACCATCACCTTGACCGCAGAAAGCCAGGACATCAATTACTGGGACAAGGACGCGAGGTTTCTCGACATTACCGTTTCTCCAGCTCGCGGCCTTGCGGTGCTTCATTATACCACTGACGGCAGTGAGCCTTCCACCTCGTCTCCGGAGGTGCCTGCTACTGGAGTGAGGATAACCCAGGATTGCACCGTAAAGGTCCAGGCCTTCGATGCGAGCGGTATTGCCGAGGGCGAGGCAGCATCGGAAGATTTCAAGCCGCGCTACATCTTTCGCGCTACCAAGGACGACAACAGCGGCTACGAGGTCAAGGCGCGCCTTGCAGCCATTGGGCCGGGGGATATAGCCGAGGTTTTTGTCGAAGACAGCGAGAAAGCGAATGCCAATGTGACTGACGCGATCGCGGAGAAATTAGCCGCCGATTTCGAGACAAAGTCCTACGACCTCGTCTTCGATGATTTCGCCGATCCTGGCGACGTCGATGGTGATGGGCACATCGCCCTCCTCCTTCTGGAGATCGAGAGTTCCGCCTCCTCCTCGAGCTTCACGGCGGGCTATTTCGACTCGACGAACGCCCTTGAAGGAGAAGACTCCAATTATGCGGATATGCTGTATATCGACTGTGTCCAGGGAGATCTTGAATCGGACGACCTTCCCCTGACCATAACGCACGAACTCCAGCACATGGCCAATTACAACCATGAGTATATCCAGTCCACGGCCGCGGCCAAGTCCGAGGAGGACTCCTGGATCAACGAGGGACTTTCAGCTGCCGCAGAGCAGCAGTACCAGGAGCGTTACGGCAGCGATGGCAAAAAGCAGCTTGCGGACAGGGTGGTGTATTTCTACGACCAGAAGGCTGTCGAGTCAGGCACTACGGTCAGCGACACGATAAGGACGGGACAGGCCTTTGTAAGCTGGGACGCTCATGAGGGCGGCTCGGCAGTGCTCGCCAGCTATTCAACCGTCTATCTCTTTTTCCAGTGGCTCCGCGTGCAGTCGCCCGATGGAGCGGCGGTTTTCAAGGACATCATAGCGGCTGATGCCTACGATGCCCAGGCTGTGGTGGCTGCCACTGAAGACTGGGCCAGCACCGATATTGCCACTCAAAAGGCCGATCTCGGTGCGAACAAGCCGACCTGGGAGTATCTCATCCGTTCCTGGTACCTGGCCAACTTTCTCAATGATCCCACGTCCGTCTATGGCTACAAGGGCGATGCTGAACTTGCCGTATCCCAGCCCCTCCTTGATGCGCAGACCTCCGCAACTGCCTACAAGCTCCTCCCTGGCGAGGGCCTTTTTGGCAAGGTTAGCGCAGCATTCTCGCCCGTCACGGGTGTCGATATTGCCTATGCGAGGATTGACGGAGCCAAAAAAATCACTATCGGGGCTACGACCTTCGCTGCCGGGGACTGCATCCTCGCCTACAATCCGAGCTACCTGGTGTCCGACACTCCCGTGGTCGCCACAACAGGAAGCTTTTCCACCATGGCAGAAATCAGGCAATTGCCACCATCCCGCGCCATCGGGCAGTCATGGGAGGGCCATCGCTTCCGCATAGACTGGATCAGGCCACCGAAGCGTGGCGGAATGTGACGAGCAAATGGGGGGTGGCACTTGTCCTTGCCCTCCTTCTCGCCTTCATGACGGGGAAGGCCGGCTTGGGTGTCGGCAGCCTTGCTGCAGCAACGCCGGACCCTGAATCCACCGCAAGCAGCGCTTCCCGTAGCCTTGGAAACCTGGAAGATGCGAAGTACAGGGACGTCATACCAGGAAGGGTCGAGGTATGCATCGAAGGTCTCCTTCGCCTTGTCGGCACGAGCCGCTTTCCGAGGCTCCTTGTCGCCCCGGCTAGGGGCGAGCCATGCTGGTTGCCATCCCGCAAGGCGATTCCCTCAGCGTGGATGGCCCTTGTCGGCAGGCGCGTTGAAGCCTTCGGATGGCTCGAGGACCATGAGCTGAGGCAGGCCAATGGCAGGGTGCTAGGCATTGAACGTGTCATGCATGCGAGAGTGATCAGGGAGGCGGGGCATTAGAATAAGGGCTCGATGGGATTGGCCACATTCTGGTTTGCCCAGCACGCACCACCGCCAGAAGGAGCCTCAAATGAAAATGTTCCGCTTCGCTACGCGCGCCTGCCCCTTGGCAGCGGCATTCCTTGCCCTCGGTTGCGCGAGCCCTGGCAGCGTGGTTCCAGCGATGGCTCCACCCATTACGCAGCAGCGATCCCCCTCCGTCGAGATTGTCCGCGACAGCTTCGGCGTGCCCCACATTTTCGGGAAGACGGATGCTGACGTAGCCTACGGACTGGCCTACGCCAACTCCGAGGATGATTTTTCGACAATCCAGCTTGGCCTTCTGGCTGCGCGCGGTCGCCTCGGCGAGGTCGAGGGGGCTTCAGGCGCTACCCTCGACTACGCGCTCGCCCTCTTCGGTGTCCGGGAGCTCGTCGATCGGGAATACGAGGTGCAGCTCTCTCTTGCTACGCGCGCCCTCGTGGAAGGCTACGCTGCTGGCTTGAACCGCTACGCTTCCCTCCACGCTTCTGAACTCCTCACAACTGGTCTCTTCCCCGTGAGCGGGAAGGACATTGTTGTCTCGACCACCCAGAAGGTTCCGCTCTTCTTCGGTCTCGACCAGACGATCATGTCTCTGCTCAAGGAGAAAAAGAAGCCGCGTGCCTCCGCAGCCCCCTTGGGGGAAGGCGCTACTGCGACGGCCTCGGCCGGGCCTGTTGACCCGGCCGACGGGGATGGCTACTACACGATGATGGGCTCCAATGTCTTCGCTGTCGGTGCGGGCCGGGCTTCGGATGGAGCGAGCTATCTTGCCGTCAATTCACACCAGCCCTGGTCAGGTCCCGTCACCTGGTACGAAGCCCATTTGAAAAGCGAAGAAGGACTCGACGTCGTCGGAGGAACCTTCCCCCTCCTGCCCGTCGTAGTCCTCGGACACAACCGCGAGCTCGGCTGGTCCTTCACCGTCAACAAGCCTGACCTCGTGGATGTCTATCGTCTCGAGGTC
>JBMOIK010000442.1:0-3362 GCA_049317365.1 Rectinemataceae bacterium
CCGCCTAGGCCGGCATCAAGCCACCGATTCTTTCGCCTCCCACAGCCGCCCCTCCTTCCGGTACGAGCGTCCCGAAGTGACAATCAGTTTGACCGCACCCGACACCAGCCGATTCATGACGGCACCCCCGACGATGGGGTCCGGGAAGACTGCGAACCAGTCCTCTGGCGGCCAGTTCGAGGTGATGACTATGGATCCTTCCGCTAAGCGTTCATCGCAGAGCGCATAGAGGATTTCGGTCTCCGCCTGGTTGTAGGCGCGGAAGGCGAAGTCGTCGAGGATGAGGAGACCGGCGCCGATGCAGCGCTTCATGAGGATCTGCGAGCGGCGCGCCGACAGGCGATCGGGCGCGAGCTTGTCGAGTAGCTTGTGGGTCTTGAAGAAGGCGACGTCGACGCCGCGGCGGGCCGCTTCATGGCCAAGAGCCTGGGCGATGTGCGACTTTCCGATGCCTGGGGGCCCGGCGACAACGAGGTTGCGGCGCTGGTCGATGAAGCGGCACGACGCGATGTCTCGAAGCGCCGGAGCGGGCAATGAGGCGCTGTTGAACTCGAAGTCGAAGGACTCGAAGGTCATCCGCGTCGTGAACCCAGCCGTCTTCACCCGGCTCGAGGCTGTGCCGCTCCCTGATGACGCACAACGCCGTCTTGGCCTTCATGGGTTGCCGCCCGGCCTTCCGGTCCCGCCGATGAGGTCCCGGATTTCATCTTCCAACGGCGCAAGGCGGGCCATGGAGGGTTTCGCCTTGGCGTTCTCGACAAGGAGCGCGGAAAGCCGCCCCAGCGCTTCGCCGTAGGACGCTTCCGGCGGGATTGCCAGCTTGAGAATCTTGTCCGCGTACCTGTTGACCGTCTTCCGGTCAAGGTCCAGATGGCGCGCGATCGCCCGGTTCGACTCTCCGATCTTCAACCGCGTCCAGATGACGCCAAGCAGTTCCGTAGTCACCAGTCGGTACCCCATGTTCACCCCCGTACCTGACGATACGAGGGGGAGATATCCCTGGAGGAGTGGCCCGTTATCGTGACCCTACTGGCCCAATAAGCTGACCCTGACCAGCTCTTTGCTGGCCCAATATCATGACCCTACGCGCTCAAAAGTGGCGGAATATCGTGACCCGGGACAAATTGGATGCCCGAGCGGATGTTCCTCGGATTCGAATTGCTCCGCGCTCACATTAAACATCAAGAAATAATCATGTTCATGCGTTCTGATTATTCCATTCCTCCAGTCTGGGATAATTTCTATCATAACTATGCCCTTATTGGCTTAAAGCTTGACTTTGTCAGAAGCTAGCAAAATATTCTATTATATTATGTAGCATATCATAGCTTTTTTTCCCATTTTTTGGCTACTTCGTTATAGAACTTTATGACTTTAGCTGGTATTCCTACTGCTATCGTCATAGGCGGTATATTGCCTGTAACAACAGCAGAGGAGCCTATAATAGATCCATACCCAATAGTTGCTCCAGGCAATACAACAACATTATCTCCAAGCCAAACATTATCTTCGATTAGTACATCTTCAGATACAAGTCCTCTCATTGCAGGAGGCATATATGGAGATGAACCATCAACTTGCCCATATTCGCCGTGCGAGCAATCGCTTATGAACACCTTACTGGCAATTAATACATTATCTCCAATCCTCACTTGTCTTAATGCAGCTATGTGCACATTATCATTAATTTGAACATTATTCCCAATTAGCAGAGTAGGAACTTTGCTAGAGTATTCAAGCGCCTCAAGTCGGCAGTTTTTTCCTGTAGTAAATCCTATTCCCCATCTTATCATTTTTCTGTTTCTAACATCAAATGGAAACCTGATAAGTCTAGCTGGGCTATATCGTATACTTGTTATAATGGAACATGCCAATAAATATAATATTTGCGAGGCCGAATACTTTTCAATCTTCCTAATTTTCCTAATAATACTTTTTCTATAATATTCAATCCGTACTAATGCTGTCATAATAGCGCCTCTTATGTATTTCAAGAATGGAATCACAATCGATAGACATGATTGCTTTTGGTATAATTACGAGTGTCCGGGGTCACGATATGCCGACACTCTTTAATACTGACGCTTGCATTAAGTTGAGTTTATGATATGCTTGCCCATGATCAAGGCTGGTGTGCGAATAGATCACGAGCAGGAAGAAAGCATCCGGGTTCAGGGCGTCGAAATGGTGCTGAATGGGGCATTCCAAGTGGATGTAGCCGAGGAACTCCGCGCAGTATTCCCTCTGAGCCTGCCCGCTCTGTCGCCAGTCAGTGATGATCCTGTTCCAGCGTTCGCCTTTCTCGGTTGTCTGCATGTACTACCTCCGACCACGAATATCGCGCAGGAGGCAAATGTTTCAAACATGAGTTCGTGGAGCGCTTACGGTTCTCCAGCATCACTTCTCCTGGAAACAGCTTGCCGCTATCGCAGGTGTGAGCTGGTACTACATCTACTTTAAACTTTATCCGGGAACGATCAAGCAAGAGCAGGTGATCGATTTCCTCCGTCATTTTCTTCGACTGCTTCACGGCAACGTTCTGGTGATTTGGGATGGCTTGCGAAGCCACCATGGAAGCTTGGCCAAGAAGTTTGTGAAGGACAGGAATGGACGTCTCGAAATCTTCTTCCTTCCTGCCTACGCGCCGGAGCTGAATCCTGTCGAGTACCTGTGGGGCTATTGGAAGATGCGGGACCTCCCAAATTTCTGTGCGGCTGACTACCAGGAGCTCTCATCAACAGCACTCAGCGCCCTCAAGACGGCGAGAGGATCCGACGAAGGAGATCCACATTGGAAACAGCCTTTTGGAAACAAGCTGAACTCGCCTTATGAACTCATCTTTATGCAAGGATCGGTAAGCAGGACTACTGTTTAGCAGCCCACACCCGTCTCATGCAATTGCCAGTCTCTCAGATGTAGAAGGGGGGTTCTCTGAAATCATTGGGCATTCGCTACTCCAAGACTTGATGGAGCGCTGATTTGATGTGACCGCAGTCAAGTGTGTAATTCGATTACAAGCGCTTCACAAACCCATGTGGTACAGAATCCCTGAAGACTCTGCGAAAACCCGCATGGACGGTGTAGGCAGCAGTTTTTCCCAAGGCATGCAGTCAGGCCCTAAACGCACGAAGCTGTTGAACAGGAAGTGAAGGTAGTGCATGGGCACGACGGCGTTGGCCGCCGAGGCAGTCCGGTTCGTCATCCAAGCAGATTATCCAGACAAGTATCTCGCGGGCCAGTTCATCCCGCTCGACCTCCATAACCTCCCAGGGTGACTCCGTGCCTAAAGGCCCCCATAGAATTCCTCAATATACTCACAGTCCATATTGCCATCTTACACCGATATTCCACTCGATTCCCAG
>JBMOIK010000443.1:0-3356 GCA_049317365.1 Rectinemataceae bacterium
GCCGCCGGGCGGAGGCGGAAGCGACTCGGGATTCGATCAATGCGGCCATGGCCAATGCCTTCGACGGGAACCAGGCGAACATCGAGATTGTCCGGAGGAAGGCACAAGGGGGCGACGAGGCATCCGGGGCAGGGTATCTGGCGCTTCTCCGGGGAAGAAGAGTGCTGGAGTAAGTAGCCTGAATGAACGATACTGAACTCTAAGGGACCCTATTGACATTTGGTTTCACATACCACGATAGTTCAAGTATAGTTATTTCCGGTGCCGAAAGACTCGGGCCGCATACCCCTCGGGGCGTGCGGCCCTTTTCGTTTTTCCGGCGCCATGGAGACGCATGAACGGCATCGGGCTCGACGATCGCATCTACCTCGAACTCACCCTGTCGAAGGCCATCGAGACCGACGAACACGGGAATTGGATCATCGAGGCCGAGGCGTCGAACGAGAACCTGGACTTTGACGGCCAGGTCGTGCTTCAGCGTGCGCTCTCGGGGTCGAAGGATTATTTCCTCTCGAACGGGGTCATTTCCTACGATCACCGCCACCTTCGCGCCGATCCCGAAGACCCGAATTGGTCGCCCGAAAAGTACATCATCGGCGAGCCGATCGATGTGACGACGCGCGGGGACAGCACTTTCGTCACGGCGAAGCTCTACAAGTCGAATGCCGTGGCGCGCGAGGTCATCAAGAAGCTCCAGGATGGCTCCACGAGGATGAAGACCTCGGTCGGCGGGAAGCGCCCCGAGATCGTCTCGACCTTCGATTCCGGCCTCGGGCGGGCGGTGGAGAAGGTAGTCAGGGTGCTTTGGGATGAACTCGCGATCACCTTCAAGCCGGTAAACCAGACGCTTGAACCCGTGGCCCTCTCAAGCGCCGCGTTCGTGAAATCCCTTGAAGCTGGCTTCGCTACCGATTCCTCCGCGATGACCGGGGGGCGGGCGATGATCCCATCCGACCTGGGAGGAGGCCGAGGGCGCAAGGCCGATGTCTACGCTGTCGTCATGGCATTGGCTTATGGAGACGTGAGCAATGACGAAGAAGCCGAACAGCTTTTGAAGAATCGCGGGTGCTCGCCCGAAGAGGCGAAGACAATCCTGCGAGACTTAATTTCCAAGAAAGACAGGATCAAGGAGGAGGTATCCATGACTGATCCCAATCTCACCAAGGCCTTCGATGAGTCCATCGAGACTCTTGAGAAGTCCATGAAGAAGCCCAAGAAGGCTGCCACCGAACCCGACGGCGACGAGGAAGGCTTTCCCGAATTCCCGCCCGAGGAGGCCCAGGAGGCGGAAGCCGACGAGGGCGAGGACCCCGACGAGGAAGGCGATGTGCCTCCTCCCAAGCCCCCCAAGAAGAAGGGCATGCAGAAGTCGGTCTACGAGGAGATGCGCGAAAGCTCGTCCGATTTCCTCGACGTGACGCCCTTCCTCGACAACCTCACGAAGAGCATTTCGAAGCGGCTCTCCGCGATGGAGCGCCAGGTCTCCGAGATGGTCACCTTCCAGAAGTCCATGGGGGGCGCCCTCGTCAACACCGGCAAGCTCGTGAAGAGCATGGCGGATGGTCCGATGCCGCGCCAGGCTGTCGTGAACAAGCAGGATCGCGCCTTCACCGGCTCCGATGGAAAGCCTGCCACCATGACCCGGCAGGAGATCATCCAGAAGTCGCAGCAGGCCGTGAGAGAGGGCAAGATGTCGCTCCAGGATGCCGCGATCATCGAGGAACGGCTCAACAAGGGCATCGCCCTCAACGACGGCACGCTCCGTCTCATCAAGTCCATATAAGGAGGGAAGAGCAATATGAACTTCCTCGAACCCACCAACTCCAGCGACTACGCGTTCGGTTCCGTTTCCGAGGGGGAGCTTCAGAAGGCTCTTTCCGCCGGGTACGGTACCGACGCTGCTGCCATGACCGGCGGTCGCGCGCTCATCCCCGAAGACATCGAGATGAGCATGGTCAACGCTCTCGCGGCCAAGAAGGAGGATTTCAAGCTCTCGAACCTCCTCAAGAACACGAAGGTCAACTCGACGGTGCACGAGTATACCCGCCGAAATGACGCTGGCGATTTCCAGAGCATCTTCACTTCGGAGGGCGGCAGCGCGGGCGATTCGAGCCAGACCCTCGAGCGCGTCACCCGGCCCATGAAGTACATGCAGACCTACCGGGAGGTCACCCTCCAGATGCAGGTCGCTCGCACGATCGAGGATGCCCTGGCGTCCGAAAAACTCGCGGGCACGCTCACGGTCCTCAAGGGCCTGGAGTACGGCATGTTCCAGGCCGACAGCTCCGTCATCCCCGTCCAGTTCGATTCCGTGTCCAAGCAGGTCAGGGCGAACGCCAGCCGCAGGAACCTCGTGGACCTTCGCGGCGCCAAGATTTCCGATGTGGCCGGCGAGGACTCCATCACGGAGATCGCCCGCCAGGTCTTCGAGAACGGCGGCAGCCTCAGCCATGCCTTCATGCCCTCCATGATCGCGCAGGACTTCCAGAAGTTGGCCAAGGACCGGCTCCGCTTCAATCCGGACGACCGGAAGGGCGCCCAGGTCGTCATGGAGTACCCGACTCCCTTCTCCAGCGATATCAAGATCGCGGGCAAGGAGGCGGGACCGGACAAGATGATGTACGTGAAGGGCAAGATCGCCGCTTCGGGCGATTCCACCAAGCGTCCCGATGCCCCCACTTTCGCCCTCGCGTCGCAGAACCTCACGGCCAGCCAGGGCCGTGGCTTCGACGCGGGCTCGGCGGGAACGTACTACTACACCGTGTTCGCCATCAACGAATTCGGCGTATCGGTCGGAGCCGCCGCCGCCTCGCTCGCCCTGGCCGCCGCCAAGGAAGCGAAGGTCACGATCACCCCCGGAGCCAAGAGGGGGACCGGCTACATCATCTGCCGCTCGAAGAAGGACGCGGCCGACGGCACCGACTGCCGCGAGATGGTGCGGGTCGCCGATTCCGACGCGGCCACCACGGTGGTGCTGGACCAGCAGGAAGACCTGCCGGGCACCGGCGAGATTCTCTACCTGAGCCATGACGAGGTGGAGCCGAGCATCCAGTTCGACCAGTTCCTCCCTCTCATGAAGTTCGACCTCTACCCCACCCGCGCGGCTGTCACGCCCTTCCTCATCGTGCTCTTCGGCACGCCGGACGTGAAGGTTCCGTGGTTCCACGGCGTCGTCAAGAACGTCGGCTACACGAGCGACGGATTCTACAACTGACCATCGGCCCGGCCCGTTTCGGCGGGTCGGGCCTTATCGGAGAGGAGACCCGAGCATGGCTGAACTGAAAGACAAGATGTGCAGGGCTTGCCCCGCATTGAAATCGCTCCGCCGCCCTCCGTGCTGGGCCGCAACACCGTCC
>JBMOIK010000444.1:0-3348 GCA_049317365.1 Rectinemataceae bacterium
GTCGGCTCCCCGTCATTTGATCGAGCCGTCGGCTCCCCGTCATTTGATCGAGCCGGCCACCATGCCCTTGATGATGGATTTCTGGGCAATCAGAAAAAAGATGATAACTGGTACCATCGCCATGAGGATGGCCGTCATGATGAGGTCCCACTGCTTGACGTAGGCGCCGGCGAAATTGGAGATGGCCAGGGGTATCGTCATGATCTTGTTCCCCTTGCCCAGGATGAGGAGGGGAAGGAGGTAGTCGTTCCAGATCCAGATGCCGTTGAGCACGAGGACCGTGGCGTGGATTGGCTTTAGTATCGGCGAGATGATCCGGTAGAAGATTCCCGGCCTCGAACAGCCGTCGATATAGGCAGCCTCCTCGAGTTCGAGGGGGATGCTCTTGATGAAGCCGTGGAACATGAAGATAGACTGCGACATCCCGAAGCCGACATAGGCCAGGAGGATGCCCCAGTAGCTCCTGAGCAGCTTGATGCCCGTGACGTCGGCGATGCCCCTGAACCAGGACAGGAGGGGGAACATGACGATCTGGAAGGGGATCACCATGGCCGCCACGAAGATGAGGAAGACGACAGCGGAGGTCCTGGTCTTCGAGCGGACGAGGACCCAGGCGGCCTGGGCCGACAGGAAGTTGATGAGGACGAGGGACGCGGCCGTGATGATGACCGAGGAGATGAAGGAGGACTGGTACTGGATGTTCGCGCTGGTCCAGATCTTGGCCACGTTCGTGAGCAGGACGCTCCAGTCGGCCGGAAGGGCCAGCGGCTTGTCGGTGATCTGGAAGGCGCCCTTGGCCGAGTTGATCAGTACTATGTAGAATGGAAAGATGAATACCGCGAAGAGGGCCGCGGTGAGAAGCCCGAGCGGGTAGTTGTTGTTGCGCAGTGTCCTCACAGCTCGATCTCCTTCTTCTTGTTCGCGCCCACCTGGATGGTCGCGATCACGGCCAGGACCACGAAGAAGATGACAGCCCGGGCCTGCCCCATCGCGAGGTCGTTCGACACGAAGGCCGCATTGTAGATGTTCATAGCCAGGAGCTCCGTGCCGTAGATGGCCTTGCCCATGAACATGGTCGAGGGCCCTCCGGAGGTGAGGGATATGTTCACGTCGAACTGCTTGAAGGAATTCACGAGGGTTAGGAAGAGGGTGATGGTGAAAGCCTGCGAGGCCATCGGCAAGGTGATGGCAAAGAGTCTCCGGAGGGGGCCTGCCCCGTCGATCTGGGCTGCCTCATGGAGCTCGATGGGCACGTTCTCGATGGCCGCGACGTAGATCATCATGATGTAGCCCGCGTACTGCCAGGTCCCCGCGATGACGATCGCGAAAAGGGCGGGGACACTCTTGGCCAGGAGGAGGTTGGCCGGATCGGACCAGGCCTTGATGCCCAGGAGGGCCCCGAGATTCGGGATCGCGCTGTTGAAGATGAACTGCCAGATATAGCCCAGGATGAGTCCGCCTATGAGGTTGGGGACGAAGAAACCCGCGCGGAAGAAGTTGCGGCCCGGAATCCTGCTCGTCACGAAGAGCGCAAGGGCGAAGGCCACCACGTTGACCACGGCCATGTTGACGATCGTGTACAGGGCTGTAATGCAGAAGGAATAGAGGAAGGTCGGATCGGCGAAGCTCTTCGCATAGTTGAGGAATCCGACGAACTGTACCCCTGCCCCGTCCCGGGGCGACGAGGACCAGTCGGTGAATGAGTAGTAGATGCCCAGGACGAAGGGTACGACAACGACCATCAGGAAGGCAAAGACCACCGGGGAAAGAAAGAGCCAGAACACGAAGGTATGATCCCGTTTCGACCGCATCAATAGCCTCCCTGAGCTCTTGTCTGGCCGCGCCGACCGCGCGGGCGCCTACGCTCACCATACCCTGAAAAAGGTGCCTCGTGAAAGGACAAAAGAGCGGCCCTCCTTAAGGGGAGGGCCGCCACCACATTAATAATGAATCGCGTGATGGACACTGTCGCCGGGCCTATTGGCCCGCGGGCCTCGGTGCCCGGCTTCGGCATTTACTTCTTGAGGCTCTTAAAGGCATCGGTCAAGAGCTCTATGAACTTCGCCTCGTCGATGGAGCCGTTTGCGAACTGGTTGTAAATGGGAGCGAGTGTCTTCGAGCGGAAGTCTCCCGTGAACTGGTACTGGTTCCAGCTGTAGATCTTGCCGGAGGCAGCCCAGGTCTGGACGGACTTGGAAAGGAGCCCGTCGGGGCTCAGTTTTACGTTCGAGAAGGCGGGGATCATTCCGGCTTCCTTTACCATGTACTGGGCGCCACGGTCGGTGGAAGCGAGGTCCTCGAGGAACTTCTTGGCCAGGGTTGCGTTCTTCGACTTCGAGTTGACGGCATAGAAGGAGGGAGCGGAAACGAAGATGCCATCACTCACGGCCTTGGTGGAGCCGTGGGGTGCAAAGGCCATCTTGAAGGTCGCATTGGCCGACTTCATGTTGGGATCGGTCCAGTTGCCCTGGTGGAGGAATACAGCCTTGCCATTGGCAAAGGCACCGACCTGGGAGTCGTAGTTTCCGGTAGTGAGGACAGTCGGATCGGCATACTGGAAGAGGAGGGCGACCCAATCCGCATACTCAGTCAGGCGCTTTGCGTCGACAGTTCCGGCCAGGAGGGCGTTGGTGACGCTCATGTCGCCATACTTGAGACCGTTGGAAAGGAGGGAGTTGAAGTTGTGGTCACCGGTGACCCAACCCATGTCGGGACCGGCAGCCATGGAGACGACAGAGTTGACTCCGAGGGCGTCCTTCATGCCATCAAGCTTGGCAAAGGCGGCCTTGTAGCCGCCAAGGCTGTTGAGGGTCTTGGGATCGACGCCCGCCTTGGCAAGGAGGTCGGCATTGTACGCCATGCCCCAGCCTTCGACGGCAACAGGGAAGCCGTAGACCTTCCCATCCATCTTGAAGGCGACAGAGGTATTCTTGACCCACTTGGCGGCGGAGAGGTCGGCGATGATCGCCTTCCATTCCTTGTAGGACTCAGGACCGTCGATCGCGAAAATGTCAGGCATGTCGCCGGCTGCATAATCGGCCTTGAGTTGCTGGCCAAGGCTGATGTTGCTGGAACCACCGACAGATTTGATCGTGACCTCGGCGTTGTTGGCCTTGCTCCAGTCGGCGGCATAGGCCTTGAGGGCCTCGTCGATCTCGGGCTTGCCCTGAGCCAGGGTGAGCTTGACAGGAGCTGCGAATGCAAGGGTGACGGTCGCGAGCGCGAGAAACGTCATGAGCACCTTCTTCATCTTCTTCCTCCATGCAAAAAACGTGTGTGATACCGGCTCACTAGGCTTTGGACGAATCCTAAAAAAACCGGAGTTAGTGAAAGATCATTATAAAGACT
>JBMOIK010000445.1:0-3345 GCA_049317365.1 Rectinemataceae bacterium
TGCGGACAAGGGGGAGCCAGAGGTCGATGGAAACTACAGGATCATCCATGATGACGGAGCCTTCCTCGTCGTTGACAAGCCTGCCAACCTGCCGATGCACCCCGGCGGCCGCTACTTCAACAATACCCTGTGGGCCCTGTTGCGCACTGGGTACGGCCCACTCCACGCCCTCACGAGGCTCGACCGCGAGACCTCGGGGCTCGTTCTCCTTTCGAGGCCCGGTCCGGCGCAGGCCCACGCGCAATCCCTCCTCGATTCGGGGGCCCTGGCCAAGGAGTATCTCGTCATAGTCCATGGAATCTTTCCTGAAACATGCAATGCCAAGGGATTTCTCGTCCGCGACGGATTGAGCGCCGTGAGGAAAAAACGTCGCTTCGTCCCTGGAGCAATGATGGAGGGCGAATCGGACGCCGTACGTGAAAGCGCTGAGACGTATTTCTCATCACTGTCTTTTGTGGTGCATCCCCTCGCCGGGCCATTATCACTGCTCCGCGCACGCCCCCGTAGCGGCAGGAACCACCAAATTCGCGCTACGCTCTCGTCACTCGGATTCCCATTGCTCGGAGACAAGCTCTACGGCCTTGACGAGCGTTTGTTCATTCGTCTTGTCGAGGGAACCCTTGACGAAACCGATAGACAACAACTCGTCCTACCCTCCCAGGCCCTTCATGCGGAGAGCCTGACCCTGATCGACCTCAAGGGACAGGTGCATGAGTTCCGCCTTCCCCTGCCAGCGACCTGGGCTCAGGCAGGCTTCGGCGCCCTTATAGGCTAGCCCTGCTTTCGGCTACGCGGCATCAGCTTTTCAACATGAGGCGATCGTCGATGCAGGGGAAGGCCCTTTTTCTCGACATGGGCCAAGCCCTCATGCACGCCCGAACGGAGAGGCGTCACCGCATCGCTTCCTGGCTTGGTCAGCAACTCCCGATCGACGGGTATCCCCGGATTCACTGGTTCAAGGCTCCGCCACCAGGAAAGGATCCGCTGCTTGACAGCCGGATTGAGGAAGGCGCTGAACAGGAGGACTGCGAGGGCAGCGGCGAATAGGATGGCGGGCAACTGTGAAGAAAGCTGGTCGCTCATGATCCACCTCCAGAGGCAGCTCGCGAAATGGCTATTCTGAAGTCTAGCGCAGGACTTCGCCCTTATCAAAACAGACGCGAACCATAAAAAGGGCACTCCCGCAAGGAATGCCCCTTGGCGATACGGAAATGGCGGACCGGCCATTCCCGTGTTCATACCATTTATGCCCTTTTGTATTCCTTGATCGCCTTCCTGAGCGTCGCATCCAGCTCGTCCTTGTGTACGCGAACCTGCTCCATCGAGTCGCGGAATCGCAGCGTCACCGTGCCGTCTTCCTTGGTCTGGTAATCGATGGTCACACAGAAGGGTGTTCCGATCTCGTCCTGCCTGCGGTAGCGTCGTCCTATGGCACCCGCCTGGTCATAGTCGGTGGAAAATTCTTCCTTGAGGCCCTGCCTGATGCCCTGGGCCAGCTCCGCGAGCCCGTCCTTCTTCATGAGGGGGAGGACCGCGACAGTGACCGGGGCCACGTTCGGGTGGAAGCGCATCACTGTGCGCCAGTCATCCTCGGTGCCCTTGTCGGCGACCTTTTCTTCGTCGTAGGCGTCGCAGAGCACCATGAGAAGCTGACGGGTAAGACCCGCGCTGGTTTCGATGATGAAGGGGATGTAGCGCTCGTTGCCGTTGTCCTGGTCGATGTACTGGAGGTCCTTTCCGGAGAATTCCTGGTGCCTGCTGAGGTCATAATTGGAACGATTGTGCACGCCCTCGAGTTCCTTCCAGCCCATGGGGAACTCGTACTCGATGTCGTAGGCGTCCTTGGCGTAGTGGGCAAGCTCACCCGGTCCATGCTGGTGCCAACGCAGCTTGTCCATCTTGACGCCGAGCTTGCTGAAGTAGTTCCAGCGCTGCTCTCGCCAATATGCGAAGAATTTGTCGTCATCGCCGGGCTTCACGAAATACTGCATTTCCATCTGCTCAAACTCGCAGGTGCGGAAGATGAAGTTCTTCGTAACTATTTCATTCCTGAAAGCCTTGCCGATCTGCGCAATGCCGAAGGGTATCTTCATGCGGTTGGACTGCACGATGTTCTTGTAGTTGACATAGATGCCCTGTGCAGTCTCTGGACGAAGATAAATCATGCCTCCCCCGTCGTCCACCGGCCCGATGTTCGTCTTGAACATGAGGTTGAACTTGCGCGTATCGGTAAGCTCTCCCCCGCACTCGGGGCATTCCTTCTTCGCGAGCTTGGCTTCGTCGATCATGTCGGCGCGGAAACGCTGTTTGCATTTCTTGCAGTCCACGAGGGGATCGGTGAAGTTTTCAACGTGCCCCGATGCTTCCCAGGTGCGGGGGTGCATCAGGATGGCGGCATCGAGGCCCACGATGTCGTCGTGGAGTTGGGTCATTTCCTTCCACCAGACGCGGGCGATGCGGTTCTTGAGTTCGACACCCATGGGACCATAGTCCCAGGCACCGGACTGGCCACCGTAGATCTCCGAACTCTGGAAGACAAAGCCCCTGCGCTTGGCCAGGGAGACGATCTTCTCCATGCTCACCTCGCGGGCGGGGCCTGCTTCACGTTTTGTCGCGGCGTCTGACATGCAACACCCTCTTTTTTCCTGCAGAAACCGGCTCAGCCGGATCCCGCACGCGAGCAAAGCTCGCGAAAACCCTGATTTCACCCCGCCGCCGGTTGCGGTAGGGCGGCCTGTCGTGCCACGCGAGCGCATGCCCGCGATGCCCCCGCCCCGGCTCGAAAGGGAGAAAGGCGCCCGAAGACTGGCGCGGAGTATAGACCAAGCGGTGCTTTAGAAAACAGGGGACCATATCCCTTATTGCAGCGAAAGGAAGCTTTTGCTACAGTGCGGCACATGCAAGACACAACTACCACCAGCGTGCGGATCGCGGACGCAACGTCCAATCCCGCCCCCCTTGGCCTCCTTGGTTTTGGGATGACCACCATCCTCCTCAACCTCCACAACGTCGGATTCTATCCCCTCGACTCCATGGTCATGGGAATGGGGCTCTTTGTCGGTGGCCTTGCCCAGGTGATAGCGGGTGCCCAGGAGTGGAAAAAGAACAACACCTTCGGTGCCACGGCCTTTACCGCTTATGGCTTTTTCTGGATCTCCCTGGTAGCCACCTGGGTCATTCCGAAGATGGGCTTCGTGGCCATGGACCAGGCTGGGGGCGGTTCGAACTCGATGCTCGCTGCTGCCAGCGGTGAAGTCGCCATGGGATGCTTCCTGGCCCTCTGGGGACTCTTCACGCTTGGGATGTTCTTTGGAACCCTGAAGCTCAATGTCATGCTGCAGGTCG
>JBMOIK010000446.1:0-3341 GCA_049317365.1 Rectinemataceae bacterium
GCCTGTGCGAGGCCGTCGGCGCCGTGGCTGAGCATGTAGGCCATGGCGCGGGTGAACATGCCCATCTGGCCATGGAAGGCGCACATGCGGCCGAACGGGTTCGCGTCGTGCATCTTCGCCGCCGCTTCGTCTTCGATGAGTTCCTCGATCTCGGAGCGAAGGGTCTCGGGATCCGTTGCTGCTCGATCGGCGATCCAGTGAAGACCAAGGCTCATGGCAGTGAGCCGCTGGCCAAGGTCGTCGTGGATGTCACGGGCTACACGCCACCTCTCCTCTTCCCGTACTCCGATAAGGTGGGACGCTAGGTTCCTGAGCTCGGCGTTGGCGACAGCGAGCTCGGCCTCGCGACGGGCAAGGGTGGTTTCGATCTCGACACGGTCGGTGATGTCGCGGCTTATGCCGAGCATCCCGATGATTGTGCCCTCGGCGTCACGAAGGGGTTGCTTGACGGTGTCGAAGGTACGGAGCTTCCCGGCTATGAGGATGGCCTCGGTGGGGGCATGGACAGTCCTGCCGGCGAGGGCGTCGAGGTCGTCCCGTTCGTAGCCCCGGAAAGCCTTCGCAGGATCGCCCAGGACTTTGGCAGGATCCCAGCCGTTTTCGATGTCTGTCTTGCCAACGAGATCCTCAGGCCGCTTCCCGAGCGCAGCAGCACAGGCCTTGTTGCAGACGAGGGTCCGGAGCTCAAGATCCTTTACGAAAAGAAAATCCGAGGAAGTATCGAGGATGCTCGTGAGCAACTGATAATCCGCCTGGGCCAAAGCTTGTCCTCTAGGAAGCCTCTCTGGGGGCTCCTGTTTCAAGTATAGGCATCAGAAGCGGCTGCACTAGCCCAAACCCGCTGCTTTTCGTCGGCATGTCTAGGCGGCGGACTACAGCCGGAATAGGCAAAGGCCTATTTCCACATCAGCCCGTCGCCTCTTTTGCCATCCTGCCCCATGCGGCATCTTCTAATATCAACGGGCAATGCGATCCCCGCAGGGGCTGCGTTTACCGGAAGGCATACGGAGGCAACATGAAAATCCTGGCCAAGCTTCTCGTCGGATTCATTGCGGTGGCTGTGCTCTGCGGCATCGTGGGCATCATCGGCATCACCCAGCTGGGCACCGTGAGCCAAAGTCTCCAAGGGATGCAGATCGAGACAATACCTTCCATCAACAGCATCCTGGACATGGAAGCCCAGCAGAACCTGATCAAGGCATCCATCAGCCGGCTGGCCTTGGCCCGGGGCGCCGACGACGCTGCATGGGTCAAGTTGCAGCACGATCGCATCGCCGATTCCCGAAGCGCATACGACAGCTCGCTCAAGGCCTATGAGGGGATTTCGCGGGTACCAGAAGAGGAAAGGCTGTATCAGGCCATGCTTCAAAAGATGACCCTCGCGCGTGAGTTCAACAACGATGTCATCACCCTCGCCGACAAGGCTGTGGCCGCCGGTCCGGGATCCGAGAGGGACTCCTACTACGACAAGGTTTTCGAGCTCCTGTCGGGCAGCCGGCGGGTCGAATTCGACAATGGCGTTCAGGCGGTCAGGGAACTGGGCATTTTCGTACAGGATTATTATGGCGTTCAGCTGGTCAAGAAGGCGGTTGACAGCGCGACCGTGAGCACGACGATTCTCGTTGTCGTCACCCTCCTCGCCTTCATCGTCGCCATCGGCCTCGGCATCCTTCTCGGCCGCTCCATTTCCAATCCCCTCAAGAAGAGTGTCGCTGTCCTCGACAAGATGGCAGCCGGTGACCTTTCCGAGCGCTTGGTCGTCAAGACCAAGGATGAGTTCGCCCTCGTCGCGGCTTCCCTTGGCAAGGTGGGCGATTCGGTCAACCTCCTCGTGGCCGATGCAGGCATGCTCGCCAAGGCTGCCGTCGAGGGCAAGCTGGCGACGCGGGCGGATGCCACGAAGCACCAGGGTGACTTCCGCAAGGTCGTCGAGGGAGTCAACAAGACCCTGGACTCGGTCATCGGTCCCCTCAATGTCGCTGCCAATTATGTGGATCGCATTTCCAAGGGAGACATCCCTCCGAAGATCACCGATGCCTACCAGGGGGACTTCAACGAGATCAAGAACAACCTGAACCAGGCCATCGACGCGGTGAACGCGCTGGTCGCCGATGCCGGCATCCTCGTCAATGCCGCTGTCGACGGCAAGCTCGCCACCCGGGCTGACGCCACCAGGCACCAGGGGGACTTCAGGAAGATCGTGGAGGGTGTAAACAAGACCCTCGATTCCGTCATAGGCCCGCTCAACGTCGCGGCAAACTACGTCGACCGTATCTCCAAGGGGGATATACCTGCCAAGATCACCGACACCTACAAGGGTGACTTCAACGAGATCAAGAGCAACCTCAACCAGGCCATCGACGCGGTCAACGCCCTCGTCGCAGACGCCGGCATCCTCGCCAAGGCTGCCGTCGAGGGCAAGCTGGCGACCCGTGCCGATGCCAGCAACCACCAGGGTGACTATCGCAAGATCGTCGATGGAGTCAACAAGACCCTTGACTCGGTCATCGGGCCCCTCAATGTCGCAGCTAATTATGTTGATCGCATCTCCAAGGGCGACATACCCCCGAAGATCACCGATGCCTATCATGGCGACTTCAACGAGATCAAGAACAACCTGAACCAGGCCATCGACGCGGTCAACACCCTGGTGGCGGACGCGGGAGTGTTGGCCCAGGCTGCGGTCGATGGCAAGCTCGCCACCCGGGCCGATTCCACCAGGCACCAGGGCGATTACCGCAAGATCGTCGATGGAGTCAACCGGACCCTGGACTCGGTCATAGGACCCCTCAATGTCGCAGCCAATTATGTGGACCGAATCTCAAAGGGCGACATCCCCCCGAAAATCACCGATACCTACAATGGCGACTTCAACGAGATAAAGAACAACCTGAACCAGGCCATCGATGCGGTCAACGCCCTCGCCGCCGACGCCGGCATGCTTGCCAGGGCAGCCGTGGACGGCAAGCTTGCCACGCGCGCCGATGCCACGAAACACCAGGGCGACTACCGGAAGATCGTCGATGGCGTCAACAAGACCCTCGACGCTGTCATTGGCCCCCTCAACGTCGCGGCCGCCTACGTCGACAAGATATCAGGCGGCAACATCCCGTCGAAGATCACCGATACCTACAACGGCGACTTCAACGAGATCAAGAACAACCTCAACAAGGCCATCGATGCGGTCAATGGGCTCGTGGCCGACGCGGGAATGCTCATGCAGGCAGCCATCGACGGCAAGCTGGCGACGCGAGCCGATGCTTCGAAGCACCAGGGCGACTACCGGAAGATCGTCGATGGAGTCAACCGGACCCTGGACTCGGTCATAGGACCCCTCAATG
>JBMOIK010000447.1:0-3339 GCA_049317365.1 Rectinemataceae bacterium
ATCCAGCGCCTGGTCGACCAGTTCGAAAACCGTGCCTCGGTAGATCTGGTACGAGGGAATGGGCTTGCGGATGTCCAGCCCGTGGAAGTGCATGCACTTAACCTCGGAAGTGATGAGGAAGCGTTGGGCTTGGCGGGCAAAAAGCAAGACGGCCGCATGGCTGGGCTGACCTGCGTCAAGAAGATTGAGATGCGTCAGGGCCTCGAGAGCTGGCGTGTCTTCGCGCAAAGGATACTGGCGCTCGCGGCGCGCAAGTCCCAGAAACCATTTAACCTTGTCGTCGGCTATGTCAGCCATAGTGGCTTCTGGGCAGGCCGAGGCGTCGAAGGGCTTTGTGCGGAGACCACCGGTCCGCTCGAGTTGTTCAACCAAGCTGGTGTAAAGAGCGGCGATGAGGTCTGTGATGGTCTCGAAGCGTCGGCGAATCAGCTGGCTTCCTGCCAGGCGAATAAGATTGGCCATCTTGGAATGACGGCCTGAATCGTCCTTTCCCTTCACGAAGACCAGGCGAGTCTTTCCCAAATCCGTCGCCCGGGAGAACTCGCGCTCGGTGGGTGAAATTCCGGAGGAATCCTCGCTCCCGTAGTCCTGGCCGAACAGTCCGACATACAAGGCGCAACGCCCGACCTCGTCGAGATAGACATCATCGGCACGTCGGTCGGAAGCCGGCAAATCCTCGAAGAGGAATACCTCGAAAAATCGTCGGAGCAGGGGATCGCCTTGAACAAAGTCCCTGATCGTTCGGCGCTCGGCGGCGAACTCTTTCTGGACGCTGCTGATGAAGATGCGCGCTAGCATGCCCGACTCCATGTATTCCGGATTGGCGCGAGGCCGGCGATCATGGCTGAGCTCCATTTCCCTCGCCGTCCCAATATTCCCGATAGGCATTGATGTAGTAGGAGGTAGCTTCTGGGTCGATGGTCCAATAGTGGCGGCAGAGCCGCTTGAACAGATCCAGCACGGCTTCGTTACCGCAGAAATCGAGCAGGCCATCGAGTGTATGTTCGATGCTCTGCACATCGCGGAATCGTGCTTTCAAGAGTTCGTCAACAACAGGCGCATAGTGCTCGGCAGCCTGGCGCTGTAGAGCTTTCATTTCTCCGGCAAGCGCGCCGATCGCCTTGATTAGGGAATCGTCTTCACTCATTCCTGATCCTCGGGTTTGGGCAAGCGTATGGCGGCGCCCTCCCTGGCGTGCTCGATGGCCTCGTGAAGACGCGTTCGCAAGAGGGACAAGGGCGGCAATTCGGTGAGGTATTCGCCGACGCGGATGGACTTGGCATCCAGCTGGAGAAGCTCCACTTGCTCGGCGTCTGCGGATGCGCAGAGGATGAGGCCGATCGGGGCTTCCTCACCCGGTGCGCGCTCGTTCTTGTCCAGCCAGCGCAGGTAGAACTCCATCTGTCCGACATGGGCGGGTTCAAAGGATTCCAGCTTCAACTCGACGGCGATCGATCGGCGCAGATAGCGGTGGAAGAAAAGAAGATCGAGGTGGAAATCATCCTTGCCGACGCTCATGCGTTTTTGCCGAGCGACGAAGGAGAATCCGGAGCCGAATTCCAGAAGCACACCCTCGATCTCGCGGAGGATGCCGCTTTCAAGGTCCCGCTCGCTGTAGGCACCATGAAGCCCGAGTAGATCAAGAAGGTAGGGATCGCGAAAGACCGTATCGGGGCTCATCTGGCCATCTCGCAGATTCGCGATCTCCGCCTCGATCACCTGGTCTGGCTTTTTGGACAGGGCGGTGCGCTCGAACAGCATGCCGCCGATTTTGCTGCGCAGGGTGCGAACGTCCCAACGCTCGATACGGCACATTTCGGCGTAGAAATCCCGGGCGAGCGGATTCTTGATGGGGAGCAGGGCGTGGAAATGTGACCAGCTCAATTGTTGTGACAGCGTCACGACAATTGCCTCATCGGGAAACTGCTGCGAAAACTGGATCATGCGGGCGATTTCAGCGTAGCTGAAACCCCGACCATACTCCGCCGTCAATTCTCGTGACACTGTCACGAGAATTCGCTTCCCATAGGCCGCCCTGCCGCCTTGGAGGTTCTCGTTCAAGAGCCTTCTTCCCAAGCGCCAACAGAGCATCGTCTGCGTAGAATAGGCAACCAGGGAGATCCGCTGCCTTGCGGCTTGAATCAGGTCTCGCAAGTCGGAGATCAATACCTTCTCATCGACGAGTGAAGGCTTTCCCTCCTCAGGAACAAGGCTGCTCTTCTTTCTCACGCCCCGCCCCCCTTCAGCAGCCCATCCAGTAGCCCTTCTGCTTCCTTCTCGACGGCAAGGATGTCGGCGCTGATCTCCTCGAGCGTTCGGAGCGGCTGGGGCTTGTAGAAGTGCCTCGTGAAGCTCAGCTCGTAGCCGATCTTGGTAGCCTCTTCCTTGATCCAGGCATCGGAGGTGTAGGGCAGGACCTCGCGGCGGATGAAAGCCTCGATGCCACCCTCTTCAAGGAGCGGTACCTGTTCGGTGTCCCGGAGGTCGGCATCCGGTTCGTACTCGACCACACAGGCCTTCCCGGCTGCGGTCGCCTCAAACAGGCCTCGCAGTGAGTCGGCCTTGGCCTTCCCAGGCTTGTGGACCTTGGCAATGACCGGGGCGGCAGTCTCGACCCTCCAGCTCACCGCCTTGAGAATCTGCTTGAGATCGGCGGCCGGAAGCTTGATACCAGCCTTTTCGAGAGCGGCATCGACCCGGTTGCGGAAGTCGTTGTGATCCTCGTAGAGCTTGTCACCAAGCGCCTTGCGCAGTGCGGTTGCCGCTTCAACGAGCCTGGCGTCGCGCTCCCAGGTCTTGGCATCGAGGAGCTTCTTGATCTTCTTGTCGCTCAGGCCCTTCTTCGTCGCGCCACTCTCGTCGTCATCATCATCGTCCTCGTCGTCTGCACCCCATTCAGCGAGGCGCTTCGCAACCTTGGCTTCTATCTTTGCGAGCTTGGTGAAGAGTGCATCGCCGAACTCGTCATGGAGCGCACAGCGGATGTCCTCGTCGCCCGAGGTGAAGCGCAGGCCCTCGATTGCCTTGAGGGAAAGCTGGCTGTGCAGGCGCAGGGGGCGCTCAACCGTGACCTTCCAGTAGCCGAAGGCGGCGTTGGGGAAGATCTTCGACTCAGGCGTCTCCTTGAAATCAAGGAATGTCCGGGTGATCCGCTCGATGTCCTCGGGCGCGAGTTCACAGTTCTTCTTGCCGAGGTTCTTCCGCAGCGGCTTGAAAGCCTGGCTCGCGTCGATGAGCCCGCCCTGCCCAGCGTCACCGGTGAAGAGGGAGGACCCGTTGTGGACCTCGGCGATGCGGCTCCCGAGGCCCGACGTGGCGTTCATCTTGGAGGCCATGTTG
>JBMOIK010000448.1:0-3337 GCA_049317365.1 Rectinemataceae bacterium
CAGCCGCGTCAAGGACTGGCACATCGTCGACCGGGCTGAGGGCAAGGCTGAGGGCGCCTTGGAAACCGCACGACGGATGAAGGCGCACGGAATCGACCCTGTCGTAATTGCTGAATGCTCGGGCCTGACACCCGAAGAAGTGGAGAAGGCTTGATAAGGGGACTCAGCAGGAATCTATCCGAATTTCCCCCTGCTCGGAGAACCCTTGTCGATGGTTTCGCAGCGGCGCTGACGAACCCTGACCCCAGAGCTCGACAACCCCGCAGGGTCAGACCCCAGGCCGTGACGAGCCCTGGGGGTCAGACCCTCGAAACCGCCGCCGAATTTACAGGCTGACGAGCCCTGGGGGTCAGACCCCAGGCCGTGACGGACGAACCCTCGGTGACGAGCCCTGGGTCAGACCCTCGCAGTCCAACCTGGACTCCGTGGGTTCGGATCTTTGTTCATCCCCACATCCTGATAGACTGGCTTTGTGGAACAGTCCGCCAGCAACAACACGATAGACTCCGCCTTCGAGGCCAAGTTCATCGCCCTCCTGGAGCGCGATCGGGCATCCTTGCACTCCCGGGTACCGGCTCCTCCACTACAGTGTCTGTCACATGAAGTTGACTGCGACCTTGGATCTTTATTGCTATTGTGCTACAAATGGGCTACATTGTAGCCCAAGAGCAAGGAGGCGAAATTGTGTCCGAAAACGCGGTTGTGCGCGCCAGGATCGATGAAAAGATCAAGGACGAAGCAACGGTCGTCTTGGCGGCGATGGGCCTCACCGTCTCGGATGCCTTTCGTCTTTTGCTTACTCGCGTGGCCAAGGAAAAGGCCCTTCCCTTCGAGCTCTTGATTCCCAACGCCGAAACCATCGCGGCGATGAAGGAAGCCCGCGCCGGTGCTCTGCCACGTGCCCGCAGTATCGCCGAACTGAAGGCCGCTCTCGATGCGGGCGATTGAATGGACTTCCCAGTTCAAGCGTGACTATAGGCGTGAACGCAAGGGCAGGCATTCGGCAACGCTCGAGCTTGACTTGTTCCCTGTCGTGGAAGCTTTGGCGAACGATCATTCCCTCGAGACTCGTCATCGCGACCACGCGCTTATCGGGGATTGGAAAGACTATCGTGATTGTCACATCAAACCCGATCTCGTACTGATATATCGAAATGCTGCTGCAGGACTCCTGCAACTCGTCCGGCTTGGTTCACACAGCGAATTGGGTTTGTAGCACTCGGAATTGACTAGCCCTTGGGGTCAGACGCCGTCGACTTGACGAACCAACGGTCGACGAAAGCCTGAGTGTCAAACCCTCGCTTGATGCCCGCAGTTGTTGGGAACTCCGCGGGGGACAGTCCGCCAGCAACAACACGATAGACTCCGCCTTCGTAGCCAAGTTCATCGCCCTCCCGGAGCGCTACCAGGACAGTCTCACGCACCCCAGGTACCATCTTCTCCACGATAGTGGATGCAACATGTAGCAAGGCCGACAGGGACTCTCATTGACCCGGAAGATCATGGCATTTTGATGCAGTCGGTCAGTTTGCCGACAGGTTTTTCAGGATCTTTTTTGCGAGCGGCTCCTTGATCTCCGTGTGCCGAGGCAGCGTTTCAGTGACACCCGTTCGCGGATTTATCCAAAGCGAGTGTGAGCCGCCTTCGCGTTTCAGGTAGCATCCTGCAATGCGAAGCCTGCGCTCAAGATCGATGCGTTTCATCCAATTTGAAGGGCTTCGCGTATCGCACTGCTCGGCAAGCCTCTGAGCATGTCTTCCCGCCTGTCATCAAGAATAAGCTCCACCGCTGCCTTCAGGCTTTCTTTGGCCTCTTCGACAGTCTCCCCTTGCCCATTGGCGCCGGGAATCTCGGGGCACAAAGCCCACCAGCCGCCTTCGGGCGCGGCCTCGATGATCGCGGTCAACTCGGCTTTCATGGCATGGCACCTCTTCAAAGACAAGCATAGCGCCGCATGGCTCCAAGTCCAAGGGCTCGCTTAGCCAAGGCCGACCCCAGGATGCCGAACCCTGGGGATATCATGAGACCAGCAGCAAGGAACGTGCTGCATCGTGCAGGTGAAGGTAGCATCGACGAAGGGATCAACGGAAAAGATGAAGGCTGCTGTCAGACTGGGATCTGGAGGAAACGAAAGAAGCCCGATGAGGGATTAGCCAGCCTTCCCCTGACGATTTAATGGGACCGTGCTGTTGAGCGCGAGAACCCGAATAGAGGTCGCCGAGTCCGACGGAAATGCCGCCGGTACAGTGACCCGGAAGAATGGACGGTACTCGATCGAAGCCTTGGAGGGTCAGTTCATTGAAACCCTGCACGCCGGCAGTGCCGCGTGCATCGAGGCTGGTTCTGGCTCGCATACGCTGGCGCGGATCGTAGCTTCGACAGGAGCCCGGGCCTTCGTTGTGCATCCACTTGCTATGACGCACATATTCATGACGGCGAAGAAAACCGACAAGGTCGATGCGAAAAAGCTGGCCGATTGCCTGAAGCGACACATGGAGAGCAACGACCCTGGCGATACGTTGCCCGAGGTCTACGTCGCCGACGAGGAGGCGCAGCGACTGAGGATGCTGGTCGCGCAGTACCAGCGCGTCACGGCACAGATGACGGCACTCAAGAACAACCTGCACGCCTTTTTCCGCCAGTGGCTCGTGCATACGGACAAGGGCCTGATCATCGAGAAGCTGGATGACTACCTGAAGCATCCGCGCATGCCTCCGGAAGCTCCCATGATCGCGCAGCGGGAGAAGAAGCAATTCGAGGAACTGGTACTTTATCGGGATGAACTGCGCGCCTTCATTGAGGCACTGGGGGTGCTCCGCTTTCGTGAAGAGGTAGGCCTCCTGATTGGCGTCAACGGCATCAGCGTGTTCGGCGGCGCTTGCATCATGAGCGATATCATCACAATTGATCGCTTCGATTCATGTAAGAACCTGGCCAGCTATCTGAGCGCCGCGCCACGCGTGGACGCTTCGAACAAGACGGTCCACATAGGCAGGCAGAACAAGTCGGGCCGGAAGATGTCATTCGAAATCCTCCTGCAGAGCGTGAATCACCTCGTGGACGGCAATCCGCATCTCCTGGCCTACACCGAACGAAAGGTGGGGAAATCGAAAAACAAGATACGAGCAACGGTGGTAGCGCGAAGCATGCGACAAATATTCTACATGCTCAAGAACAGGGAGGAAAACCGTTTTATCAATCTCGTATCCTACAAGACCAAGCAACGGCACATGAAAAAAATCCTAGAAGCGCAAAAAAGCGCTTGACGGGTGGTCTCATAGAGGTCAGACCCCAGGCCGTGACGGACGAACCCTCGGTGACGAGCCCTGGGTCAGAC
>JBMOIK010000449.1:0-3324 GCA_049317365.1 Rectinemataceae bacterium
GCGAGGAGGAGCATTGAGCGGAGATAATCGAGGGCATCCATTACTAGCTGCTCAACCGAGACTCCGTACGCAATCAAGGCATCGAGGCTTTCGAGAGCGGCATTGGCCTGGATCCCATTCTCCCCAGCAACGAGCGCTTCAAAAAGATCGTTCATCGCGTCCAGTCCGACGAGTCCAAGCTTTTCCTTGATCTTGACGGCGGTCAGCTTGTCTTCGGAAAAGGCTACGACTTGGTCAAAAAGGGTATAGGCGTCCCGGAGTGAACCGCCCGACTCCTTGGCTATCCAGAGAAGCGCTTCGTCCTCTGCTTCGACCGAAAGCTCGACAGCTGCAGCACGGAGGAGAGCCTTTATCTTCTCGATTCCGATGAGTTTGAAGGCGAATTGCTGGCAGCGGCTCTTGATGGTAGCCGGCACCTTATGGAGCTCCGTTGTCGCAAATATGAAGATTACGTAGGGGGGCGGTTCCTCGATGGTCTTGAGGAGTGCGTTGAACGCGCTCATCGAAAGCATGTGGACCTCGTCAATTATGTAAACCTTGTAGCGCGTGCCGTTCGGGGCGAAGAGCACTTCTTCCTTGATCTGGCGCACGTTGTCGACCGAAGTATTCGAGGCGCCATCGATTTCTATCACCGAGAGCGAACTTCCATCCGTGATCGACGCACAACTCGAGCAGATGCCACAGGGCGTGGCGCTTGGGCCTTTTTCGCAGTTCAGTGCCTTGGCGAGTATGCGCGCAGTGCTGGTTTTGCCGCATCCACGTGGACCAGAAAAAAGGTAGGCATGTGCCAAGCGACCGCTTTGGAGCGAGGCGATGAGGGTAGCCGAGACAAAGTCCTGGCCGGCTAGTTCCTCAAACCCCTTCGGACGCTTGCGGGTCGCGGTAATCTCATAGGACATAGGGAGAAACTAGCATGAAGCGGGGGGAGGGTAAAGGTTCGAGCGCTCGAAGCCGGGCGCTCTGCATCACCGCGCCTTCCGCTTGCCGTTGCTTCCTTCCGGACCTGGCGGGGTTGGGCGGCGGCCACGAGCGCAGTGCCCGGCTTCGAACGTTCGACTGGCGCCAACGAGCCGCACAGGGTGCAACTTGCCTTGCCTTTCGGAGAGAGGGGGATTCGAACCCCCGGTGCCTTGTGGGCACGCACGCTTTCCAAGCGTGGACCTTAAACCACTCGGACATCTCTCCAGTGGGTACTTTTTAAAATTTTAGACCAAAGGCCTTCCCTCAGTCACTTTTCCTGGATCCGTATCGAAAAGGGACTAAACCGCCACTCGCACATACGGAGAGAGGGGGATTCGAACCCCCGGAACCCTCGCGGGTTCAACGGTTTTCGAGACCGCCCGATTCAACCGCTCTCGCATCTCTCCAAAAGGCAATGAGGCTAAGTGGATTCGAACCACCGACCTTCAGATCCGCAATCTGATGCTCTATCCAGCTGAGCTATAACCTCATTTTGACCCACGCCATTGCGTACTGGTCTGTATTTTTCACTTCACCCGCCGGAGTGTTGCGGACACTCCGGCTTGCTGGGGCTTGTCTCGAAGAGAGGGATTTGATCTTCAGAATTCCCTCAGACAGCTAAAATTGTTACATCTATCGGAGAGGGGGGGATTCGAACCCCCGGTGCCCTTGAGAGGCACAACTCCTTAGCAGGGAGCCCGATTCGGCCGCTCTCGCACCTCTCCCAAACACCACATCACTCGGAGCGAGTGGGATTCGAACCCACGGCGCCTTACGGCGCAACGGTTTTCAAGACCGCCGCATTCGACCGCTCTGCCATCGCTCCACATTTCGTGGTGGCATATCCTAGAGATGGACTTGGGCTTTGTCAAGGATGGCCAAATCTCGCAGTGAAGCGCTACTCTACAAGCAGGCGACCGATTTCTCGGAGTTCGGGGAGGCGGGAATTGACTGTCGGCTTTGTGCCAGAGAGCTCTTTGTCAATTGCGGCGACCTTTACATAGAGTTCGTTGATCGAGTCTGCAAGAATCTTGAGATTGGAGCCAAAATTATTGACAGCCATATCTCTGAGGATACGATCTGAGTCGGACACGCGATCAGGGGCACCGGTCCCTGCAAGATGACGCAGGTTGGGAACTATCTGCTTTCGCGCCTGCATGACGAAGCGCGCCATCGCGAGGATCTGTGTGTACAACTCGTCGATATGGTAACCTTGGTAGCGATGCTCCTCGAAACGCTCTGTAAAGCTTTCGATAAGCGACCACGTCCCTGCGTCGAGGGTCATCGTCGTGAGCGCCCTTCGCGTGAAGCGATTGGCGATGTTGGAGCGGTAGTGGCCACCAACGCGATCGATGGCCGCAATTATCTCAGGGGTGTTGAGCAGCACAATAGCGTGAAGTATATCTCAGTTTGTTTCTCCTCGCCAGCGTCCAGGAAGGGGGAATAGCGTGATTGATCGCGGGGCAAGCAGGAACCCTCCAGAACGCTTTTCCGCATGGACCACAAGGGCATCGGCAAAGTCGATGCTGGCTGCTTCGGGGTTGGCCACAAAAGCTGAAGAGTTCCTGAGGTTCATATAGCCGAAGAACTTCCCCTCCCGGCTTGCACACATGAAGAGATCCTGGCCGATTCGCTCCGGAAGGAACTCATGCTGCGAAACCTGGTCGAGAAGAGCTACCATCCGTGCCGTGAAGGCTAACTCGCCAGGGCGGCCGAAATCTGCGATGTCATCTGAGAACATGATCTGGGAAGCGAACATCCCCGCGACAAGGGCAATTAGCTCCTTTTCGGTTTCAGTCAGGGAGCTGTTCTGTTCGCGACAAAAGATTACGTCAGGGTCGTTGATGAACATCGCACCGTCGAAAAGAGAGCGTCCCAGGCTATGGAGCAGGTTCACACGGGCAGCCGGCCGGCCCTGGTGGCGGATGAATCGGGCCAGGGGGAATTCCCAAGTTTCGCGAGTATCCGCCCCGATCCGCATGAGAGGGAAGTAGCGAAATGATTGTTCGAGTGGAGCCCCGCAGCCGAGCCACGCGATCGAACGCCCTCTCGCATCATGTTTGCGGGATGTAATCCTGGATACAGCAGCTTCGTAGTGCTGCCATGCGGCTCCACCGCCGGCAAAGCTGCCGTCAAGCATCCCTGAATACAGGAAATCGAGCTTGAGGTAGCGAAACCCCCAAGCATTAACAATTGTTTCGAAAAGGCAGTCCAGATAGTCGAGTACTTCCGGCAGGGAAAGGTCGAGGGTATGGAAGTTACCATCCCATCCATCATTCCATCCAGCAAGGAGCGCGGCGCCCTTGTCGTCTCGAAGGAGCCACTCTTGATGTTCATTGAAGACCCTGGAGGAACGGGTGACCA
>JBMOIK010000450.1:0-3315 GCA_049317365.1 Rectinemataceae bacterium
AGCCAGCAGGAGATCGAGGGACTTTGATTTCTGGCAAGCGGAGCCTCGCCACCGGGTCGTCCACTCTAGCTGCCTATCACCGCGCTCGGCGTCGGCACCGCTATCCGATTCCTCCGATTCCTCTCCCGCAACGCAATCAGAATGAGAAGTTCCTGGCGTACTAGCTGCATGGAGGCATGCCATGCTGCGCGCGATAAACGATATGGTGTTCAAGTTCATCTTCGGCGACGAGTCCCGGAAGGAACTGCTTAGGGAACTCATCAACCTGGTGCTCGAACGGGTCGGGCTCCCCTTAGCATCAACACTGACGATCAACAACCCCTTCGACATCAGGCGCTTTGCCATGGACAAGGAGCCAGTCCTGGACATCAAGGCCACCGATGGTTCCGGCATGATCTTCGATGTCGAGATCCAGGTACGGGAAGAAGGCAACTATGCTGAGCGTGCAATTTACTACTGGAGCAGGGTTTACGGATCACAGCTTCCCAAAGGTTTCGGCTACGAAGACCTTCACCCCGTCATCGGGATCCACCTACTGGACTTTTCGATGCACGAGGACTATCCCCGCTTCATCAGGGTTTTCCGCTTCGTCGATGTACATGATCAATCCATGGTCACACCCTACGTCCTGACCGAAAAGGCGACCCTTATCACCGTCGAGCTTCCGCAGGCCGACAGGGGCGTCGGTTGCGGGCGCTTGGAAAAGTTGCTATCTTTGTTGGAGAGTGAAGGAGGCGACCAAGCCATGACTGACTCGCTGGTGGAGCAGGAGGAGTTTCTTGCCAAGGTCGATGAGGCCTACCGCATGTTCAATGCCAACCCGGAGCTCATGGACATCTATGAAGGTCGTCACAAGGCGAGGGTTACGCAGACGCTCGCCATGAACGCCGCCAGACGCAAGGGTCGGGACGAAGGCAAGGTTGAAGGCAAGGTTGAAGGCAAGATCGAGACAGCCCGAATCATGAAAGGGCAAGGCCTTGCGCCTGAACTGATTGCCACATGCACGGGCTTGAGTCTGGAAGAAATCAGTAAGGCCTGAGCGGGGCGGCTTCATGCCTCAGGGTTGATTGGCAGAGGCAGTGAATAAATAGGGTCACACCCCGTTCGGCCGCCACCTCGAGTGCGTAGCATCAAGCGCGATAGATATCCTTGCGGTGCCCGATGACTACGGCAAGGATGAGGAGTTCTTGCTCTATGATGTCGCAAACCACGCGAAAATCCCCGACGCGAAAACGCCATAGGCCCTTCCGGTCGCCGACCAGAGCCTTTCCTCTCGTTCGTGGATCGTCGAGATGGGCGATGTCCTTTTCGAGATAGTCGAGTATCTTCAGCTGCCAGGGTCTATCGAGGCTCTTTAGCTGCCGCTTCGCCGTTTCGGTGAACTCAATCGTCCAAGCCAAGCTCTTTCCTCAACTGGGCGATTGGTGTACGGGGTTCGCTCCGTTCGAGAACGGCCATCGCCTCAAGGTAGTCGCCCTTGTCAGTGAGGAATTCCGACAGCGCTAGCTTGACGTAATAACTTTTGCTGCGACCGGTCTCGCGAACGAGGTGGTCCAGCTGTTTCTCCATTTCCGGATCGAGCCTTACTGCGAGCATGGATTGCCTCCCTGTATAACAAGTATAACGCTCCTTGGGTCAGCGCTCAATATGGAAGAGCGGATAGCGCCTATCTCAAAGCCATTTCCCCTAAAAGCCGACTTGCCATCCGGCCCTGAGCTCAGACCCGTTGTGGTTTTTTGTTGCTTTGCGATAAATACGGTGATAGAATCCACCAAGTCGGGTGAATAACCACAGGAACCGGCAAGGGGGACTCGAGTGAAGACGATGCGCGCCCAGGTCATCGAAGCGCCCAACAGGATGTCGCTGAAACAGCTGCCCATACCGGAAATCAACGATGACGAGGTCCTCGTCAAGGTAAAGGTCTGCGGAATCTGCGGTACCGACCTCAAGATCTACGCCGGGCTCTACGCCTCTGACCGCCTTCCCCTCGTCTCCGGCCACGAGTTCTGGGGTGTGGTGGAGGAGGTGGGGAAGAACGCCAGGGGGATAAAAATAGGTGACAGGGTCTCGGCGGACATCTGCCTGACCTGCGGCAGCTGCTATTTCTGCCGGCGGGGGGAGCCCCTCCTCTGTCAGAACTTCACCCAGCTCGGCATTCATACGAACGGCGCCTTCGCCGAATACGTCAAGGCGCCATGGAAAAACTGCTATGTCATTCCCGCGGGCGTGGACGACTACTCGGCCGCCTTCATCGAGCCCCTGACCGCTGTGCTGGAGGCCTCGAAGCGGATGAACTGCACGATCTCCTCGAGCGTGGTGATCATCGGCTGTGGCCTGGGGCTCCTCCATGCGGCGATGGCAAAGCTGCGCGGGGCTGCGCCGGTGATCGTGACGGGCGACAGCAGGACCCGCCTCGAGATCGGCCGGCGCATGGGTGTCGCCGATTTCTTCATAGATATCAACGAAGTCGCGGATCCGGTGGCCGAGGTCATGAAAATCACAGGCGGGGTCGGAGCGGATTACGTGCTCGAGGCGGTCGGAACTCCGGCAACCTACGAGCAGGCCTTCAGGATGCTGCGCCGTGGTGGGGTCCTCGAGGCCTTCGGTGTGGTGCAGCAGGGAAAGACGGCCTCCTTCGAGCCCTTTGAGTTCGTGCTCGGTGAGAAAAAGGTCCGGGGCAGCTGCGCGGGCATCGGCAACGACTGGGCCGAGGCGATAAACCTCCTGGCCTATGGGCGCATCGACCCCCGGCCCCTGTTCTCGGAGGTCGTGCCCCTCGAGGATCTCGAGGATGCCCTCCACGAGCTGAAGTCCGACAAGGAAATCATCAAGATGTTCGTATCGCCCGAGATCGACCGCAGGATGCGCTTCGACCAGGGGAAGGAGCCACAGTCATGAGCTACAAGGATACCCTGCTCAGTACCATCAAGATCGGCAGGCGCGAGTGCGCCAACCGCTTCTTCATCCAGGCGATGGAGTGCAACGACGAGGACGAGAGCGGCAATCCCTCGGAGACGACTGCACAGCGTTATGAGGAACTGTTCCGTGGGGAGGCGGGGCTCGTCAGCCTCGAGGCCATCTCCATCACCAGGGAGAGCCGCGGCCGGGACAACCAGCTCATGATCATGGCACCCAACAAGGAGCCCCTGGCGAAATTCGTCGCCCGGGTAAAGGCGGCTAACCCGAAGACGCTCTTCATCTTCCAGCTGACCCACTCAGGCGAGCTCAGCAATCCCGAGTTCTCGCGGAGGGTGACGGTAAAGCCCCTCCACGGCTACGGCGGCGACCTCCTCTCCGAGGAGGAGGTCGACACCA
>JBMOIK010000451.1:0-3312 GCA_049317365.1 Rectinemataceae bacterium
GCGATCTACGGCATGACCGGAGGCCAGATGACACCAACTACACTCATAGGCCAGAAGGCTGCCACGGCACCCGAGGGCCGCGACCCCCTGGAAGCGGGCATGGGCTATCCCATCAGGGTGCTCGAGATGCTGGCCACGCTCGAAGGCACGCGCTACCTGGCGCGCGGTTCGGTGGACAGTCCCGTCAACGTGCGAAAGACCAAGCAGTACATCAGGAAGGCCTTCGAGGCGCAGATGCGGGGACTGGGTTTCACCATGGTCGAGATCCTCTCGCCCTGCCCGACGAACTGGGGCATGAAGCCCGTCGAGGCCGTCGAGTGGCTCAAGGACTCGATGATGCCCATCTTCCCCCTCGGCGAGATAAAGAACCAACTGGATGCGCAAGCCATCGGTGCCGGGGAGGCTGCAAGATGACGGAAAAGACCTTCATGGCCGGCTTCGGCGGCCAGGGCATCATCTCCATGGGGCAGACCTGGGTCTACGCCGCGATGAAGGAGGGACTCGAGGTTACCTTCTTCCCCTTCTACGGCGCGGAAAAGCGCGGCGGCATCGCCCGCGCCTCGGTCATCGTTTCGAACGACGAGATCGCAAGCCCCCTGGTGACCCAGGCCCATTCCGTAGTCGTGATGAGTGCCGACTCCCTGGTCATAGGCGAGGAGGTCGCGGCCCCGGACGCCCTCCTCCTCCTCAACTCGGACCTCGTCAAGGCAGGCCACGAACGCGCCGACCTCCGGGTCATACGCATACCCTGCAACTCCATCGCCGGGAAAATCGGCGACCTCCGCATCGCCAACATGGTGATGATGGGCGCCCTCGCCGAGGCTACAGGAGCCCTGGCGCTGGCCCATCTCGAGGCGGTGCTCAAAAGCTATTTCCCGAAGTCCAAGCACGGCCTGATCCCGATGAACATCGCCGCGGTGGAGGCAGGCAGGGAAGCAGTGCGCAAGGCATGACAGGAGCCGGCACACAGGCGTCACACTAGTCCGCGGTCTTGCACATCTTCGGGAATGCCCCGTAGGCCGAGGCTCGCGTGTCAGGGTGCGCCGGTAATCCCCTTCCTGTTTATGCCAGCAGATCCAGGTCGGCCAGATAGGTGGCCGCGTCGCGGATCTCCAGTCCATCGGGATAGGTCCTTCCATCTGAGAGGCTTCCAACCAATTGAATGCGTTTTGCATCCTGTATCGCCTCGCCGAAGGCGGCAAAGGAGGGCGAGCGGGAGCTGTCGCCAGCCTTGACCTCGAAGCAATGGCTGAGCCTACCGGCCTGAACGACAGCAAAGTCGAGTTCCTTGCCTTCCTTGTTCCGAAGGTAGTGGAGAGCGCATTCGAGGCCCCGCGTGTCTTCAAGGAAATCAAGCTCCTTGCGGAGTGAGCAGGCGACCGCATTCTCGAGCCGCGCCCCCCCGCCTGTCTTTACCTGACCCGTGTCATGGAAATAGTACTTGGGCTCCTTGAGGATGGCGCGGGCTATGTTCCTGTGCCAGGGCCGGACTGCGAAAATCACATGAAGGTTTTCAAGGAGGCCCAGCCAGACCTTGATGGTCTTGGGATCCTTCTGGAGATCGGCGCCCAGGTTGGCATAGGAGATCGGTGAGCCGACCCGCGAACGAAGCAATTCGATGAGGGTCTCGATCCCGAGGATGTCGGTAATTGTCACAAGATCGAGAAGGTCCTGGCGAAGGATGACGTCGAGGTGGGTTCTTCGCCATCGCGCATAGAATACTTCATCGTTCGCGAGAAAGGGTTCCGGGAAGCCCCCCACCTTGAGGATGCGCGCGAGGGTCTCATCGGGTTCCATCTGGCTGGCGAGCTCGCGGACATCGAAGGGGTGGAGGCGATGCGCAAAAAAACGTCCAGCCAGCGAGTCGCCGACCTTCCTGAAGGCGTCAAGACGCGCGCTGCCGGTGACGACGAGGGCGGGAGGGATTCCGTCTACATCGAACACGGCCTTGAGGTAGGCCTTCCATTCGGACATCTTGTGGAGCTCATCGAGGATCACGAGGGGCTTCTGCCTGTCCCAGCTGCGTTCGCGGAGGCGAATCCGGTGGCCTGGATCATCGTAGGTCAGATAGTCATAGTCCGGTGCGAGGCTTTTCGACAGCCAGGTCTTGCCAGCCTGGCGCGGGCCTGAGATCAGGATAATCTTCGAAGACATGTCTTTGAGGATCTGCGCCTTGACCGAGCGTTCCATGGTTGACCATTATGTACGTCATTCCCGATTGGTCAAGACTTTTCGGGAACGCGATGTGGTTTAGTCAATGGTTGAGGGTTATGTGTTTCAATATGCAAGGGATCCCGAGACAAGCTTGCGTGCCAGTGAGAGCTAGCACGCCCTCTTCACCCACCGACCACCGTCACAGTCCCACCAGCAGTCTCGGGCACTTCCCAGGTCAGGCGCTCCTCCCAGGACTTTTGCCTGCCTGCAGGCGTACGGTCGAAGACCACCAACCAGGCATCGGCACTGCGGTCGATGGTGTCACGGAAGCGGGTAGTCGCGGAGGTCACGCATGCCCACAAGGGCCACGCTGACGGGGAATTGCCCCACGCGTCGGGCGGCAAAGCCCCCGCGTAGCTGCCGCAAAAAGCTCACCATAGCCTGATCCTGCAACACGTCCACCTCGTCGAAGAGCACCTCAAGGGGCTTGGGGGCGATGAGGGCTGCCCAACTCTTGAGGATTGCTGACAGGGCACTGGCGGGCTCGGCTACCGGCAACTCGGGGACAAGCGCGGGGCCGGTGGTGTTGAAAAAGCGTGCCATGTCCTTGAGTGCAGTGCCTCGAAGCTTGTTGGGACAATTGCGTTGCGGCTGGGGGGCTGGGGAAGCGGGCATCCTTTCAACGCGGTGATGCTGGTCCTCATGGTAGTGGTTTTCCAATGGGCATCGCAGAGCGGATTTCGAGGCGTCTCAGGAGTCTCTATTATATTTTGGTAACGTCTAGACTATACGAAGATCGCTGCTTAATAACCCGCGCAGCGGCTTGGCCGATTGCATCCCTAAATTCCAGGCTCTTGCCCTATGCCGGTCACCAATCCAGCTTGCATCAGACATTGAAGAGGGCGAAGCTATCTATATCCAAGTGCGTGAAATCAGACGGCGAAAGGGCACCCGCCTGGTGCTATTATTACTAGAGGACGCAGGACTACCACGGGTGGACCAGGGAGTCAAAAAGCGCGCTCCAGGTTCGTTCGGTCCGGGAACACACGATCGCGCGTATCCATTGGAGGGAAGCGATTGAGAGCAGCACGAATAATCTATCCAATAAAGATCATTGCGCTCTCGGCTTTGCTATTTGGCGCCTTCGTATATATCAGC
>JBMOIK010000452.1:0-3311 GCA_049317365.1 Rectinemataceae bacterium
CCGAGCTTCTGGTGACGCTCTTCGACCTGAAACATGACGCTCTGCCGCAACTCTTCTACATTTTTATAGCTCCCCGTGCCAAAGCTGAGCTTGATGACCGGGTGGGTTTTCGACCAGTCCCACTCCGACTCGGGGCTGTCCAGATAGAGGCCGCTGAACAGCTCCCGCCTGCCGGAAAAGGCCTGCTCCATCGTGTCGACGAGGAGACTTTTGCCAAAACGCCGGGGCCGGGACAGGAAATAGGGCTTACCCATGCTGGCCATGCGTGCAATGAAAGGCGTCTTGTCGATATACACGTAACCTTCCGTGCGGATGGTTACAAAGCTCTGGATGCCGATGGGCAATTTCAGGGGGCTCACCTGGACATTTTAGGTTTTTTGGTCTGGGGCGTCAACGCGACAGTAGCATGCGGTGGCATGCCCTCCTTTCATGGACAGCCTCAAGGGTTGTCTCCGTCAACTTTTCTTCAGGAAAGCCGCGCACAGATCCTCTGCCTCGGCGGGAAAGCGGCTCTATCCGGAGGGCCCGCCGATGGGCAGCTCAATCGTAAAGATAGTCCCGCCGCCCTGTGCCTCTTCTACCCTGATGGTACCGCTGTGCTTCGCAACGATGATGTCGTAGGAAATGCTCAAGCCGAGTCCTGTTCCCTTTCCCGGTTCCTTGGTCGTAAAGAAGGGATCGAATATCCTGTTCCGTATCGCTTCGGGAATGCCGGGGCCGTCATCGCTGATCTCAAGGATGGCACGGCCAGACCTCGATCGTGTCCTGATCCTGAGAGTGCCCTTCTCCTTGCGCTTCTGGCCCTCGATGGCCTGGGCTGCGTTGACGAGGATGTTCAGGATGACCTGATTGATCTCGCCGCCCTTGGCGCGAAGGGGCGGAAGCTCGCCGAAGTCCTTGACCACCTCGGCGACGTACTTGATCTCGTTCCATGCGACGGTCAGGGTACTTTCGATACCGGCATTCAGATCGTAGTCTTCGAATTCCCCCGACCTGTCGACGCGGGAAAAACTCTTGAGATTCGCCACGATGGCCATGATCCTCGCAAAACCTTCTGCAGATTCGGTGAAGACGCCATCAGCCTTCGAAAAGAGACGATCGAGCCTTGTCAGGCGTTCCGATAGCGCCAGGCTTGCGTCTGGAATCGATGCGGCCTCGGTCCACAGATCCCGGGCGGATCGGAAATATTTCTCAAGCATGGCGTGGTTGCTCTTCAGGAAGCCCAGGGGATTGTTGATCTCGTGGGCGATCCCGGCGGCGAGCTGGCCGATCGAAGCAAGTTTCTCATGCTGGACCATGACCAGCTGCGTGGCCTGGAGCTTGAGATTGGCCTCTGCCAGCTCGAGGTTGGCCTTCCAGAGCTGGCGCTCGCTCTCTACGCGCTCGCTGATGTCCCTGACGATGCCATGGACCTCGACGATTGCCCCGGCCTCGTCCTTGAGCGTCGTCGCGTTCTCGAGGCAGAACACAGAAGCGCCTTTGCCAGCCTTCATGATGATCTCGTAGTCGTCGACAAAGCTATCCTCGCGAAGCCTGTGGAGAAAGCCCTCCCTGTCGCTCGGGTTGTGGACGAGTTCCGAGAACTTCCTGCCCAGTATCTCAGACCTGAGTCGATGCCCGGTCAGGGCGACCCCTGCCGCGTTGATCGAGGTCACCAGGTCCTCGGCATTGGCAGAGTAGATCATGTCCCGGGCGTCCTCGAAGATCGTCCGGTAGCGCCGCTCGCTTGCGGCGAGGAGGGCCTTGGTGCGTTCCCGTTCCCGCGTCTCGCGTTCCAGATCCTTCCTCGCGACGATGATCGAGGCGAGGGATCCTGAGAGGGACAGCAGGGCGAATTCGTTGTCGGTGGTCCAGGCTTCATCCCTCCTGCCCAGGAGAATGCAACCCTCGCCCGACCCCAGTGAGTCGAGGCGGGCGGCCAGCCAGAAAGCCGCTGGGCCTCCTAGGCCGAGTAGGTCCACCGAAGCGACATTCCGCGAGGAGGCCGAAGAGAAGACCAAACGCTTCGCCTCATCCCATTCAGCCTCGGATACCTCGACAGCGCCCATCGTGGAAGCGCTGGACGCTTCACTGCCGCCCAGCACATCGGCTGTGTAGCGGATCCGTGAGCCAGCCGAGTCGATCGAGAATATCGCAGCCATGTCAGCGGCGAAGGCCTTCCTGATCCAGTCGGCCACAAAGAGATATCCTCTCTCCGATTCTTCGCGTGCCAGGATGGTGGTCAGCTCGGTCGATACCTGGAGGATCCAGGTGACGAGATGGACCTCCTTTTCGAGCCGTGCCCGAAGCGGGTCAGCCGGGGAATCGGCGTCATTCATGGGTTCTGGATTCCCCGAAGAACTGCAGGAAACCGAGGAGGTCGAAGACGGACCTGACCTTGTCGGTAATATCGCGCAGTTTGAGCGTGATATTGCGCTTGCGCGCGCGTGTCAGGGCCATCACCAGGCTGCCGACCCCGGTCGAGGAGATATAGTCGACCTTCGCGAGGTCGACCGTGAATAGCTGTCCCACCTCGGCGAGGTCGATGACCTCCGAAAGCAGGCTGTCGACGTCATGGGATATCTTCATGTCGAGGGCTCCCGACAAGCCGAGCACGATACCCTCTCCGGCGGGGAGGAGGGTGGCAGGAGCGTCGGGATGCCGCAGGGAGAATTCGGCCACGGCTTCTGCGATTGTCATGGTCAGAGCACTTTTGCCGTGAGGATTGTCACGTCGTCCGTGAAGTCCCCTGCGCCGGAATCGGCCAACGCTGTCTCGAAGAGCCGCCGATGGTGTTCAGCGCCCTGTTCGACCTTCTCGAGGATGGGGCCGAGCCTGAGCGGATCGCGTCCCCTGGCGCAATCGATCTCGATCAGTCCATCGGTGAAGATGAAGACCAGATCACCTGCCTTGAGATTGATGGTCTGTTCGGCGCAATTGATCGAATTCGCGAAGCCCAGGGCCGATCCCGAGACAGGCAGTTCCATCGCCTTGCCCTCGCGCAGGACATAGGGATGGTTGTGCCCCGCGTTCGAATAGCGGAGGGTTCCGGCCTTGAGGTCGAGGACGGCGGCGAAGAAGGTCACCATGAGGCCGGAGGCCTTCCGGAATTCGAAATTGAGGCGCCCGTTGAGCCAGGTGAGGAAGGCGGCCGTGGAGAGGACCTTGCCGATGAAGGCATGGACGTACTCGGAATAGATGACAGCCTTGAGGATACCCGTGATGAAGGCCGCCCTGACACCGTGTCCCTCGACGTCCCCGATCAAGAGGAGGTAGCGGTCCTGCCCCACGGGAATGACGTCGTAGTAGTCGCCGCCGCAATAGAGGCCGGA
>JBMOIK010000453.1:0-3310 GCA_049317365.1 Rectinemataceae bacterium
GCCGAGGGTGCCTTCACCGGTGCGAAGCGGGGAGGGCATCCGGGAAAGTTCGAGATAGCCGACAAGGGCACCATCTTCCTTGACGAGATCGGGGAGATGCCCCTGGAAATGCAGATCCGCCTTCTCCGGGTGATCGAGGAGGGGACAGTCATGCGCGTGGGCGACTCGCGCGAGATCCCCGTCGACGTGCGCGTCATAGCGGCGACCAACAAGGAGCTGAAGTCCGAGGTCCAGGCAGGGCGCTTCAGGATGGACCTCTTCTACCGGCTCAATGTCCTGCCGATACGCCTGCCGCCCCTCCGCGAGCGTCCCGGGGACATCCCCCTCCTCGTCGAGTACTACATGCGGAAGGCCTCGCGGAAGCTCAATAAAAAGCCTGTCGAACTCCCCCCGGGCTACCTCGACCGCCTCACCCACCTCGAATGGTCAGGCAATATCCGCGAGCTTGAGAACCACATAGAGTTCCTCATCATGAGCGAGGGCCTGCCGTCGGAAGGGCTCCACGGGGACAGGACAGAGGCCGACACCGTAGAGGCTTCCGGGGCGTCGCTGGCCTCTGCCCCCTCGCTCGAGGCGGCAGAGCAGACCCTCATCCGGGCGACCCTCCTTGAGTGCGGCAACAATGTCACGCAGTCAGCCCGCCGCCTCGGAATTGGGCGAAACACCCTGTACCGGAAGATCCAGCGCTACCAGATCGACTGTTCCATTATGGGACGGTGATCCTGAATGGAACACAGGCTATGTGCAGTATTGAGCTATAGTGGAGCAGTGCCGCACTTTGAAAAAGCGGCAACACTGAAAACGATCGATATTTTCGCATTAACTGACATTTGCCGCATCTGAATTGCTCCAGCTCCTTTGGCATGAATCCTGCGTCTAAAGAGCATCAAGGACTCTGTAGGAGGAAGCATGGACACGATCATCCGGATTGATTTTGGGGCCGCCAAGGGACCCATGGTCACCAAGGAAGCGGCGGGCACGTACGCAGGCATTGGAGGAAGAGCGCTGACCTCGACGGTGGTAGCTGCGGAAGTACCGCCCCTCTGCCATGCCCTCGGGCCAGAAAACAAGCTCGTCATAGCTCCCGGCCTTCTTTCCGGCACGGCTGCCGGCAACTCCGGCCGCCTCTCCATCGGTTGCAAGAGCCCGCTGACCGGGGGCATCAAGGAATCCAACGCCGGCGGTCAGGCCGCCCAGGTCCTTGCACGCCTGGGCATTGCGGGCATCATCCTCGAGGGCGCTCCCGTCGGGACTCCCTGCTACCTCGTCACCATCGACAAGGACGGCGTCAAGGTCGCGGATGACCAGAGCCTGAAGGGTCTTGGCAATTATGCCCTTATCGACGTCCTGAAAAAGCGCTTTGGCGAGAAGGTCGCCGTCATCTCCATCGGCCAGGCCGGCGAAATGAGGCTCCCTGCCGCCTCGATTGCCTGCACCGACATGGAAATGCACCCGACCCGTCACGCGGGCCGAGGCGGCGTCGGCGCCGTCATGGGTTCCAAGGGCGTCAAGGCCATCGTGATCAACGACGAGGGCTGCAAGACCCGCGAGCCGAAAAATCCCGAAGCGTTCAAGGCAGCCAACAAGGTCTGGATCGAGGGCCTGAAGAAGCACCCCGTCACCGGTGGCGGACTTCCGAGCTTTGGCACCAATGTCCTGTCCAACATCATCAACGAGGCAGGTGGCTTTCCGACCAACAACTTCAAGACCGGCCAGTTTGCCGGAGTCTCCAAGATCTCCGGAGAGACCTGCGCTGCCCTCGAGATCAAGCGCGGCGGCCTCGCGACCCATGGCTGCCACCGTGGCTGCGTCATCCAGTGCTCGGGCATCTACAACGACGCCGATGGCAACTACCTGACCAAGCAGCCCGAGTACGAGACGGTCTGGGCCCACGGCGCCAACTGCGGCATCGACGACATGGACGCCATCGCCATGCTCGACCGCCTCGACGATGACTACGGGGTCGATACCATCGAGATGGGCGCGACCGTGGCTGTGGCCATGGAAGCCGGCCTCCTCAAATTCGGCGACGCCAAGGGTGCAATTGAACTCATCAAGGAGATCGGCAAGGGAACGCCCCTGGGCCGCCTCGTGGGTTCCGGTGCCGGGGCGATGGGCCGCGCCTATGGAATCGAGCGCATTCCCGTCGTCAAGAACCAGGCCATGCCCGCCTACGATCCCCGCGCCATCATGGGCATCGGCGTCACCTACGCGACGACTCCCATGGGAGCCGACCACACGGCAGGTTATGCGATCGCCACCAACATCCTCAAGGTCGGCGGCTATGTCGATCCCCTCAAGGCCGAGGGCCAGATCGACCTGTCGCGCAACCTCCAGATCGCGACGGCGGCCATCGACTCCACCGGCATGTGCCTCTTCATCGCCTTCGCCGTCCTCGACCAGGCTGACACCTTCCAGGCCCTCATCGACCTGATCAACGCCATGCACGGCCTGTCCCTCACCGGCGACGACGTCACCGCCCTGGGCAAGTCCATCCTCAAGACCGAGCGCGACTTCAACAAGGCAGCCGGCTTCACCAAGGAAGACGACCGTCTCCCGATGTGGATGATTCGAGAGGCTGTGGCGCCGCACAACGTGACCTTCACGATCCCGGACGAGGAACTCGACAAGGTGTTCAATTGGTAAGTTTCTGGGATGGCAGGTGCCATGCGCGATCTTGAGATCGCCCTTCCCGCCGGGGATCCCCGGCGGGAGGAAGCGCTTGCCGTCCTCCAGGCGGGCTTTGGCATGGAGGCGCGTGTCGGCTCAAGCGCGCGCGCCTTCATGCGCGAAGTCCTTTTGTTTTCCGACGACTACATCGAAAATGTTATCAGTACGGTCTTTCTCGACGACAAGCCCGTGGACAATATCGACCTCGCGCTTCTGGCCGAGGGCTCGCGTCTCGCCCTGTCTGCCGCCATGCCCGGCCTCGTCGGGGCCATCATGCGGCGGGGCAGCCCCTACGCCTCCTTCCGCGAGGCCATCACGCACAGGGGGGAAGGCTTGGCCGGCGTGGATTCCCCCGAGGCGGCTTCCTCAGCCGCGGGCTCCTCCGAGGCGGCTCGCATCCTTGTCCGGGTCAAGATTTTCAACTCGGTGATGCGCGACCGGGGGCCTGGGGTGCTGGCGCGGGGCATCGTCCTTACACCAGAGCGCGCGGCGGAACTCTGCGCCACCCTCGGGGTAGCCGCGCCCCAGGGCCTCGACTCTGGCGCGGACAGCCTGCTACGCTTCCGCATCGTGGAGTCGCCCGCATGAAAGTAATCGTAAAACTCTTCGCCTCCCTCCGTGAGGGCCGCTTCGACGAGGC
>JBMOIK010000454.1:0-3302 GCA_049317365.1 Rectinemataceae bacterium
TTGGGCCACCCCGATGGATATGGTTACCGATAGGCGCTTGCCTTCGTACTCGACCACCGAGCGCGCGACCGCCGAGCGGATCCGCTCCGCTACGAAGCCGGCCGCCTGGCCATCGGTGTCAGGCAGGAGGACACAAAATTCCTCTCCGCCATAGCGTGCGGCGATATCTTCCCCGCGCACGAGCTTCTGGAGGACCTGTGCCACATTCTTGAGCACGGCGTCCCCGCACTGGTGGCCGTGTTCGTCGTTGAAGTGCTTGAAATGGTCGATGTCAAGCATCATCACGGAGAGGGGCTTGCCCGAGATGCCGGACCTTTCCATCCGTTCGAGGAGGACCGAATAGAAGTAATGCTTCATTTTAAGCCGGGTCATCATGTCCGTGGTCGTCATCTCGAAGAGGAAGGCGTTGTTGATGGCGATCGCAGCCATCACTGCCACGTTGATCAGGTACTCGCGTTCCAGGGGCGTGAAATCCGATTCACCTTCGATGCGTTCACCTATGACGATGATGCCGTTGATCACGCCCTTGACCTTGAGCGGCACGACGAGGTCTGGCTTGAGGGCCGTGAGGGCCTCTAGGCCTTTCATGGAGCCGAAGCGGCCCAGGAGGTCGTCGAGGGTGTAGCAGCCGTACTGGCGCTGGAAGAGCCTTATCGCTGGATGATCCTCCGAGATGGAGTAGTCGACCGCCTTGGCAACCTCAAAGCCTTTATAGTTACGATGAAAACTGAACCAGGGGGAATCGATGCCTTTCTTCGCGAAGAGTCCGGCACGGAGCACCTTGAACTGCCCCATGATCGAATAGAGGATTGAGTCGATGAGCGTCGCGTAGTCCAGGGTCGAATTGAGGATCTTCGAGACTTCCAGAAGCTGCCGCAGGTCGAAGATCTGCCGCTCATAGTAGTCGCGCTCATCGACGGTCAGCGAGGCTGTGCCCGCGTTCGACATGCTTGTCCTCCTGTCAGCGATGGCTCAAGGGCGCTTGCGCAGCTTGCCATGCAAGGTACCGCAGGTAGGAGATTATACTTCCTCAAAGTGGCGCAGCCAAGGTAGGGGCTCCCTTTCCACATGGACTGTCCCCCGGGAGCAGGGCATCCTGTCGCCGACAGCCCATTTCCCTGCGTGACGCGCCTGCCATTTCCAGCTATGCTTCCCCCATGTTGAAGCGATCTACCTTCATGACTGCCAGTTTTTTCGCCTTTAGCCTGGCGCTTGCGGCAGCCCCGTATCCCCGCCTTTCTTCCTTGCTCGAATCTGGGGTACTCGCCCAGGTTCGAGGCGAGGGACGTGTTACGGCCATCAGTTCTGGCCAGACCGCAGCGGCAGGGGCTGGCTGGCTCAGCCCGCCTGGCTTCGCGCCGATGAAGCTAGCCCTCGAGGCCGAGAAGCCCGGCCTGCGCGTCGAGGCTGTCTTCGTACTCGCCCGTCCCCAGGCTTCCGACCCGGCGAGGGAGAGGGCTTCTCTCCTGCGCCAGCTCGCCTCGATCTCGACACTCGAGGGGATCCAGTATTGGTCGGCCAGCCGGAAGACCTGGAGGACCTTCTTCGCCGAGTCGTATCGAGTCGACAGCCTTGAAAACCGCATCCGCCTTCCCGACCTCATGCCCGATGGGCAGCAGCCAGGGTTCGCTTTCCTCGCCTTCCAGCGAGACCTCAGCTTTGGCTCCAATGTGTATAGTTACGAGTATATTTTTCGCGAGGATGGATCGATCATGGTCACCCAGACCAACCTCACTCCGATGTCCTATGGACTGATCCCCATGCTGGGCGCAGGAAGCCTTCGGACGCGCATCCTCGTGATACCTGCCGATGAGGGAATCGTCTTCTATGTGGCAAGCGCTGCAAGCGTGGCGAGGATACCAATACTCTCCGGAAGGCTCGAAGACTCCTTCTCGAATCGGGCCGCTGCCTTTTTCTCGTGGTTCGAGAAGGGTTTTCCGAAGGCCCAGTAAACGCCTGTCAGTTTTCCAGAAGATGGCCGGAGCGGGGAGGCGCTGCTTCGATCTCGGCTACGTCCAGTACCGGAACAGCTTCAGGATCGGTGCCCACCGCGGTAGTGTTGTCTCTCGCAGCCAGTATCCCGAAGCTCCGCATTATCCGCGTGAAAAGTGTGAAGCTTTCCTGGGCGGAATTCAACTGTGCGAGGAATTGCCGGTTGCGACCGCCTCCAATCTTCCGCAGGTTGGAAACGAATGCATCCGACGTGTGACTGGAGTCGGCGGTGACCTCGGCGAGCGCATCGCCGAGCATCGTCAGGATCTCCGCTTCGTTGCGGATCAGGTCGAAGGCCATGTCGTTCACCGAATCGATGAGTCGCGCGAGGAAGGGCGCGAGGTCCTTGCCCTTCTTCATCTCCTCGACGTAGCGGCGGATCGCCGTCATCGAGTAACGGCCACTGCCGCTGATCTGCACTTCGAACGCACTGACCTTCTGCGATGATTTTTCGCATTGGTACAGTATGTTCGCGACATTGTTCTGGAATTCCTTGCTATCGAAATTGCCCTCGAGCAGCAGCCTTGTGACGGGCTCGAAGATTGCCGGTTCAAATATGTGTACTATGAAGGTCCGCAGCGCCCGGAACGGTTTGATCCAGAGCAGGCCGTTCGGTGTCTCCTTCCTGAGGTAGGAATCCGTCTCCTCGTCATATCCATCGACCTGCATGAACTCGATGCCCAGGAAGAGCGTCGCAAGATCGGCCGTGACCGTGCTCTCCCGTCGTTCGTGGCGGACCCGCTCGATGTCCTTTTCGAATTGGGAAATCACCCGGTGTCTGTAAGCCGCGAGGTGGTCCTTGCGCTCCCTCGGCGCCGTCAGCACGCATTCGGGATCGGATTTCAAGGCGCGGATCAGCGTGAGTATGACCGCGGGGGAGAGCGGACCCGAGAGCGCGGATTCGAGCTGCTCAAAGATCTTCGCCAGTTTCTTCTGCTTCGTCTCGTCGAGGCCGGTCTTTGAATGGTGCGCAAAGAGCCTTGTGAGATTGTCGCGCAGGGATGGCTCGAACATAAAATCCTTGAGTACGTAGTGCAGGTCCAGCAACTCGGGGAGTGCGCGGTCCGCATCGAGGGGGGAAAACCCAGGATGGCGAGTGCGGCTGTCGAAAGAAACGGCGGGATCGAACATCGCCAGGAAACGCCCGCAGTCGAAGCGGACAATATCGACAAAGCGTTCCACCAGGTCCAGTTCCTCGTTGACCTGACGACCCCCGAGGCGGTCTATCTCCGCGGTGAATGCCCTGAATCTGGCTTCCAGCGCATCGATATCCTTTTCTGGATCGAGGGAATTGAGCAGACTGGCGCAAA
>JBMOIK010000455.1:0-3296 GCA_049317365.1 Rectinemataceae bacterium
AGCAATGACCTCGGCTGCGGTCCTGGCCGCGAGAATGATATTTCGCTTTTCCTCGCTCCTGAACAGGAGGCTCACCTCGGCCAGGAACTGGAGATGGGGTCCGGTCTTGTCCGCCGGTGACAGGGTTAGGATGAAAATCCTGCAATCCAGCTGGTCGAGGGCCTCGAAGTCCACACCCACGTCAGAAACCCCGATACAGGCTACCAGCGATTCTACAGCGTCGGTCTTCCCGTGGGGTATGGCGATCCCATGCTTCATGCCTGTGCTCATGCGCCGTTCCCGCTCGAGGACCGACTTCCGTGCTGAGGCGAGATCCTTGATCTTGCCGCTTTTCGAGGCTGCTGCCAGCAGCTCGTCGATGATGGTTTCCTTGGTGCTGCCTTTGAGGTGCAAAACGATCGAGTCCTGCGTAAGGACGTTCTTGAGGCTCATTTCGCCATTGTACGGTCACCTACGTGAGCCGTCAAGCAAGACGGAGTCGGGCGGGGCTCCATCGCTGGCGTCATCCGTCCCCGAGGACTATCATGGTCCGGATGAAACTCCGTGTTCCCGACTCCAGCCTCCTCCTTCCCTTCGGGCTTCTCGCCCTCCTCCATGGCGCAGCCCTGGTCCTCGGTGGAGAGAGTCTGGCCGCCCAGAGGGAAATTGCCTCGGCGAACTACATACCCTGGCTTGTGGCCTTCGGCTTCATCGCAGGAAGCCTGCTCGTCTTTGCGAGGCCCGGGATCTTCCCGGCAAGCCTTCTTCTCCTGGTCTGGGCCATGGCCATCCAGCTCATGCTGATTCCACCGGGCTTTCCGAACACCTTCCGTCTCCTTGTCATGGCCCCCATCCTCGTGCAATCCGTCCTTGCCCTGCCGGCTGTCTGGGGACCCCTGGTGGCCCTCCTTGAGCTGGCCTTCTTCCTTTCGGGTCAGGGACCGAGGACCGCCTGGGGACAGGAGGTGAATGCCGCGACGCGCGAGACCCTTCTTGCGATGGGGGCCCTGGGACTCGCCATGGTGGGGGGGGCCTGGGCGCTCAAGGTGGCCTTCAGGAAGCGGCGCGAGGCCGAAGCCGAGGTCTCCCAGCTCAAGGAAGCCGTCCAGCAGGTCATCCTCGCCAATGTCGGCTTCCAGGAGATGACGACGACCGTGGAACAGGCCTCCATGCAGCGTGAGCGATTGCGCATAACGCGGGAAATCCACGACATCGTCGGATACACGATGACCAACCAGACGATGGTGCTCCAGGCCGCCGCGGTCCTCCTCGACCGCGACCACGACAGGTTGCGCGAACTCCTGGCCTCGGCCGAGGAGTCGGCCCGTGCAGGCCTCCAGGAGGTCCGGCAGGCCCTGCGCCAGCTCCGGATCGGCACTGAGCGGCCCGAGGCCTTCATGAACCGCGTCCACCAGCTCTGCCGGACCTTCAGCCAGGCCACCTCCGTCGAGGTCGAGCTTTCGGGCGGGCCGCCCCCGGATGACATCCCGCCAGAGCTGGAACTTGTCCTCTATAGGTTCATCCAGGAGGGGCTCACGAATGTCTTTGTCCATGGCAAGGCGACACGGGTGTCGGTGGGCATCAGGCTCGACTCGGAGGAACTGACCCTCCGTCTGGCCGACAACGGCCTCGGTGCCGGGCAGGTGACCGAGGGCATAGGTCTCGCCGGGATGCGGGAGAGGCTCGCCCCCTTCGGAGGGAAGCTCGACTACCAGGGCACGGTCCACGGCTTCACCATCTGGGCCCGGATTCCCCGGGCAGCCTTTGCGGAGGGATCATGACGCGCATCCTCATTGTCGATGACCAGACCCTGTTCTCGGAGAGCCTCAAGGCCGTCCTTGAGTCGGCTGCCGATGGCTACAAGATCTGTGGACTGGCCGAGAACGGGCGCGAGGCGGTGGATGCGGTGGACGAGCTGAAGCCCGATCTGGTGCTCATGGATGTCAGGATGCCCGTCATGGACGGGGTCGCCGCGACGCGCGTCATCAAGTCGAAATACCCAATGCTGAAAATACTGATGCTGACGACCTTCGAGGACGACGAGTATGTGCGCGAGGCCCTCCGCTACGGGGTATGCGGCTATCTCCTCAAGAGCATTCCCACCACCGAACTTCTGGCCTCCATCCGCGCGGCGCTCTCCGGCGCCTTGCAGCTGGATCCGCGCGTGGTGCAGGCCCTGGTCGGCGGCGGGGACGGGGTCGGAGCCAGAGGCGAGGTGCCCCCCTGGTACGATGCCCTGACGCGGAAGGAGCGGCAGGTCCTGGGTCTCATGGTGGCTGGGAGCCATAACGACGAGATAGCGGAGCGGGTCTGCATGGCACCGCAGACCGTTCGCAATTACATCAGCCGGATCTATGACAAGCTCGGTGCCTCCGACAGGATGGCGGCCATCAGGATGGCGCGGAGCTCAGGCCTCTTCTAGGCTCTGGAGTCCCCGTGTCGCTGCTCCGGCGCCCCGGCCATGGCAGGTACAAAACGGGGACAAGGCCAGTACACGAAACCCTCTACTGATCGCGTGATAGGGGTGATACTCCAGCATCTCGTTTTCAAAGGAGAGTTCCATGAGGATTTCCCGGATCATCGTGATGATGCTGGCCCTGCTGGTTGCCATGCCCATGCTCGCGACCGCGGCCGACAAGGTCAGTCTGACCTTCGGTTCATGGCGTACGGATGACGTCGAAAAGGTCAACGCCATCATCGCCATCTTCAACCAGACCAATCCCGACATCGAGATCACCTTCGACCCGACCAACCCGCCGGACTACAATGCGACACTCCGCCTCCAGCTGGAGAACGGCACCGGCCCGGACATCTACTATGCCCGTTCCTATGATACGGGCCGCGAGCTTTTCAAGGCAGGCTACATGCTCGACCTGAGCAAGGAGTCCTTCCTCACCAAGTTCGAAAAGGTCAACATCGGCCCCTGGACCACCCTGGACGGCAAGGTCTTTGGCCTCCCCCTGGCTGCTGTGTCCCATGGCATCTACTACAACCAGAAGATCTTCAAGGATAACGGCATCGCGGTTCCCGCTACCTGGGAAGACCTCCTTTCCGCAGCCAAGAAGCTCAAGGCCAAGGGAATAACGCCCTTCGCCAACGGCCTCAAGGACGAGTGGGATGTCTGCGAAGTGGTCTGGATGAACCTCGCCCCGAGCTTTGTCGGAGCCGATGGCCGCGTCGCCTACGAGACCGGCAAGCGCCCCTTCAACGATGCAGCCATGGTCAGCGCCTTCAAGGCGGTCGGCGATCTCGGTCCCTACCTCCCGAACGGTTTCCAGGGCGTCGACTACAACGCCATGCACGCCCTCTTCACGATG
>JBMOIK010000456.1:0-3290 GCA_049317365.1 Rectinemataceae bacterium
GCCCAGACCCTCGCCTTCATGGCGGGACTGCCAAGCTCGCGCGCTCGCACCGACGAGCTGTGGAAGGAGACTCTCCTCTACCAGTTCCACGACATACTGCCAGGCTCCAGCGTCGCTCGCGTCTACCTCGAGAGCCTCGCCCGCCTGGCCCTCCTCCGGAACGAGGCTGAGGCCGAACGCCTCCGCATCCTGTCGGAACTCGGCAGCCGCGAAAGCGGAGCCTCCCTGGTGAACCAGGCGCCCTTTTCCCGCCAGTCCTACGCGAAGGTCGACAGCTCCTGGATGCGGGCAGATGTGCCTGCCTACGGGGCGTCCCGCCTCCGTCCCGCCTCTCCTACCTTCAGTAGTAAACACATACATTCGGCTTCCTGTGAAATCCTGGAGAATGACCTCCTTCGCGCCGTCTTTTCCCCCAATGGCTCCCTGGTATCGCTGGCCGACAAGGCCACGGGCTTCGAGAGCTGCGGAGCCTGGCTCAACCGGCTCGTCGTCTACTGTGACCCCTGGCGCTACTACAATGCCTGGGACATCCTCGACGGCTACTGGCGCCTGCCAAAAAAAGTGCTGATAGCGCGTACAATCGAGACGAGCGTCGACGGACCTCGGGTCACCTGCCGTTCCACCTACAGGCACGGTCGGAGCTACATCGTGCAGGACGCCATCCTCGAGGAGGGCAGCGCGGTCCTCGAGTTCGGGACCATCGTCGAGTGGCACGAGACCTTCAGGATGCTGCGAGCCGATTTCAGGCCTTCCTTCAGCTTCGACAGGGTGCGCTGCGATATCCAGTTCGGCAGCATCGAGCGGAGCGCGCGCAATGACACCAGCGCCGAGCGAGCCCAGTTCGAGGTTTGCGCCCACCGTTACGTGGACGTTTCCGATGGCCAACGGGGTCTGGCCCTCCTCAACGACTGCAAGTACGGCCACCGCGTCAAGGGCGGCCTCGTGAGCCTCGCCCTCCTCCGTTCGCCGCTCTACCCCGACCCGAAGGCCGACCGGGGGGAGCATCGCTTCCGCTACGGCCTCCTCCCCCATGCCGGTGACGCCTTCACCGGCGAGGTGATCCGCGAGGCCACGCTTTTCAACCAGGGTCCCCTCGTCGTCGAGGATGGCCCGGAGGGGCTCCCGCGCTTTTCCGTCGAGCCGGAGAATGTCCTGCTCGATACGATCAAGGTCGCCGAATCGGGGGAGGGCCTGGTGCTCCGGCTCTTCGAGTGCCAGGGGAAGGATACAGTTGCGAAGGTCGGTCTTCCCGAGGGCTGGACCCGTGTCGTGGAGACTAACCTCCTTGAGGAGGAACTCGGCCCGGTCGACTCCGGGGACCTCCGCTTCGGACCCTTCCAGATACGGACGATCCTGGTGCGGAGGGAGGGGGCCTCGTAGTGGCAGCCCGCGGCGCACCCGGGCCATTTTATTGGGTCGGACCCGTCCCTCCCCAACCTTGACCCCTGCCGCCCCTCCGAATTATTATCGCCCACCATGCTGACAGCCAACGAACTCCGCTCGAAGTACATCGAGTTTTTCAAGACCAAGGGCCACGCCGAGATTTCTGGCAAGTCCCTCATACCCGAAAACGACCCCACGGTCCTCTTTACGACAGCGGGCATGCACCCCCTGGTGCCCTACCTGTTGGGCGAGCCCCACCCCGCGGGCAAGCGCCTTGTCGACTACCAGAAGTGCGTCCGCACGGGCGACATCGACGAGGTAGGCGACCCTGCCCACCTCACCTGCTTCGAGATGCTGGGCAACTGGTCGCTGGGCGACTACTTCAAGAAAGAGTCCCTGGCCTGGTCCTGGGAGTTCCTCACCGACCCCGCCTGGCTCGCCCTCGATCCGCTGCGGATCTCGGTCACGGTCTTCGCCGGGGACGAGAACGCGCCGCGCGACGAGTACTCGGCCGGGTGCTGGGCCTCCATCGGGGTACCGGTCACCCGGATCGCCTATCTTGGGGCGAGCGACAACTGGTGGGCCGCTGGCCCCACCGGTCCCTGCGGTCCCGACTCCGAGATCTTCTGGTGGGTGGGAGAGGGGCTGCCGCCGGCGTCTTCCAACAAGGGCAGCGACCCCGGGAACTGGATGGAGATCTGGAACAACGTCTTCATGGAATACAACCGTGTCGACGAAAAGACCCTCGTCAGGCTGCCGGCCCAGAACGTCGACACGGGCATGGGGCTCGAGCGCACGGTCACCGTCCTCCAGGGCAAGACGAGCGTCTACCAGACCGAGATCTTCGCCCCGGTCATCTCGGCCATCTGCACTGCAGCCAATTATGAATATGGGAAGGACGAAGAGAAGGACAGGTCCGTGAGGATCGTCACCGACCACATCCGCTCCGCTACCTTCATCATCGGCGATCCCAAGGGGCCGCTCCCCTCCAATGTCGGCGCGGGCTATGTGCTCCGGCGCCTCATCCGCCGGGCGGTGCGGCACGGGCGCAAGCTCGGCATCGAGGGCACCTTCCTCGTCAGGCCCGCGACCGCGGTCATCGACAATTTCCTCGGTGCCTATCCCGAACTCGACGTCAACCGCGTGAAGATCCTCGAGGGCCTCGATGCCGAGGAGGTGAAGTTCCTCGAGACGCTGAAGACCGGCGAGCACGAGTTCGAGAAGATGCTGCCCAACTTGCTCAAGAACCCCAGCAAGGTCATGTCCGGCCGCCTCGCCTTCAAGTTGTACGACACCTATGGCTTCCCCATCGAGCTGACCGAGGAGCTCGCCGGCGAGAACGGCATGAAGGTGAACAGGGCCGAGTTCGACGAGGCCTTCAAGAAGCACCAGGAGCTGTCGCGCGCCGGTGCTGACCAGCTCTTCAAGGGCGGCATGGCCGATACCTCCGACGTCTCGGTCAGGTATCACACGGCGACCCACCTCCTCCACCGTGCCCTCAAGAACGTGCTCGGCGAGCATGTCAACCAGAAGGGTTCCAACATCACCTCCGAGCGCCTCCGCTTCGACTTTTCCCACGGCGCGCCGATGACTGCCGATGAGGTCGCGAAGGTGCAGGCCATCGTCAATGAGCAGATCGGGCGCGACCTCGCGGTGACGATGACGATGATGAAGCTCGACGAGGCCAGGGCCTCGGGTGCCACCGCCCTCTTCGGCGAGAAGTACGAGGAAACCGTCAAGGTCTACACAATTGGTGACTTTTCGAAGGAAGTCTGCGGAGGTCCCCACGTCGAGCGCAGCGGCCTCATCGGAAAATTCCGCGTCCAGAAGGAACAATCCTCCGCCGCCGGCATCCGGCGAATTTACGCAGTGCTGGAATAAGGGTGCATGGCCGGATGCCGCAGGCG
>JBMOIK010000457.1:0-3281 GCA_049317365.1 Rectinemataceae bacterium
CGCCGATGGTAAATTGCCGGAATTAGCAGACGAGAGTTTCCCGGTTCCTGTCCAAACATAGGGGCCGACCTCTGGTAGCATGGTGGTAGCCAAACATACCACACCAGGAGGTAAGCCCCATGGACAAGGAGCATACAATGCTCGAGGCCAGGATTCTACAAAGGCCAAGGAAGGACGCAGGTCGAGATCGCCGAGATGCCTGGCGTCTGCGAGCGCACCGTCCGCTATCATCTGAAGAGCATGCCCGCCAGCAGGAGGAAGCCCCGGCGCGGCAGCAAGGTCGATGTATTCAAGGCGAAGATCGATGAAATCCTTGAAGCCAACTCATTTTACAATGGTGAGTTGATCTACGAGCGGCTCGTCAGGATGGGGTACTCAGGCAAGATCTCTGTCATGAAGGACTACGTCGCCAGCGCACGGCGCAAGCTCGCGATCCAGGCGGTCATGCGCTTCGAAACGGAGCCCGGACTTCAGGCGCAGGTGGACTGGAAGGAGTTCGGCAAGCAGCCCGTCGATGGCAGGGTCACCAAGCTCTACGCCTTCGTCATGGTGCTGGGGTATTCCCGGAAAGCGTTCGTCCTGTTCACGACCGGGATGGACACCGCGACGCTCCTGGCCTGCCACGTCCTCGCCTTCGCGTACTTCGGAGGCATTCCCCGCGAGATCCTCTACGACACCATGCGGACGGCCTTCCAGCCCGACGTGGAGGGCAATTGGCTCCCGACGAAAAGGCTCCTGACCCTCGCGGGCTTGAACGACCAGGTCTGCCTCTGGCTTGCGATGATCGATGCCAAGAAGCTCTCGGGCTTTGATGACAGCCGCGCCGAGCGCTTTTCACGGGAGCGGCCCTTGCTCAAGATCCCGACCCTGCTGCCCTTTGACGCCCGCAGGGAGGTACCCGTGCTCGTCAATAGGGAATCCCTGATCCGGCACGATACGAACAGCTATTCGGTGCCGCCGGAGCATATTGGGACGATGCTCACCCTGAAAGTGCAGCCCTTCGGGAACGAAGTCGAAGTATTCGGGCTTCGGGGCTCGATCCGCAGATTCCTGCTCACGCCGCATGGTACCAAGGCAAAGTTCTTCTTCCCCGAGGATCGAGAAGCGATACGCAAACGATGGGATGCCGATCGTGCCCGCCTGGCCCGCGTCCGGAAGCCAAGGGTCCCGCGGATCAAGGCGCAGGAACCCGAGGTCCAGGTGCGGCCGCCAGCGGTCTACGATGCCCTGTTCGCCGAAAACGTGCTGGCGGTCACCGCGTGAGCGCTCATGGAGTAGCCATGGAGGCGCTCACGTCCCGGATGGAGGAGCTGGGGCTCGCCTTCATGTCGGCGGGCCTGGCGACCTTCCTTGGGGCCTCAGGGCGAGGGGATACCCCGCTCTTCGAATCAATCAGGGAATTGGTTGATATTGATTACATCGCGAGGATGGAGCGCATGGCCAGGACGCGTCTCAAGCTGTCAGACATGCCCCAGTACAAGCGCCTGGATGATTTCGACCTCTCGTGGCTCAAGGGCGGGCTCCCCGCCGCACGGTTCGAGGAGCTCAAGAGCCTCGCCTTCGTGGAGCGCAAGGAAAACGTCGTCCTGCTGAGATCCTCCTGCGTGGGAAAGACCCATCTAATGCTGGGGATCGGACACCACGCCTGCATGTCAGGCTACTCGGCGTATTGCATCAGCTGCCGCGAGGTCATCGAAAAGCTCCTAAGGGCGCGGGAACAGAGCCGTTTGAGAAGGGCCCTCGCATGGTTCAGGAAACCCCACGTCCTCCTGATCGACGAGGTCGGCCGTTGGCTTCGACTGACATGACGGGAAACCGGCAAAATCTCGTCGGCGAAAACCGGCACATCAAAATCGGCGTTGACAGCAACTTTGACCCGGAATAGGTGGCAACCTTCCGCCGGAATGGGTGGCAACTTTGGCCCGGAATGGTGGCAACTTTCGGCCGGAATACGCACGTATATACTTTATCTCAAGTTGGAGGCACAATATGCTTAGTTCATAGGTCTTTACAAGTGGGAATAGCCAGGCAATAAGGCTCCCCAAAGAATATCAAGTTGATGAAACCGAGCTCTATATTCAAAAGGTTGGAGAAACTTTGATTCTCTTTCCGAAAAGGGATCCATGGTCAACATTCGAAGATAGTTTGTCTCAGTTTTCTGATGACTTCTTTAAGGATGGAAGAAGCCAGCCAGATATGCAGGACAGAGAAAAGCTGTGACTTACATGCTGGATACGAATATATGCATTTACTGCATAAATAATAGACCAGAGGAAGTCATAAGGAATGTAAAGCGACATAAACCACACCAAATTAAAATATCTTCAGTGACAGTCGCTGAACTTGAATATGGAGCCTCGAAAAGTGATTATCGAGAGAAGAATAGAATAGCGATTCTCAATTTCCTTTCTGCGTTTGACATCATCCCCTTTGACGATAAGGATGCTGAAAAATACGGCCTAATAGGGGAGGATTTGGAACAACGTGGGGAAGTTATCGGTCCATACGACATGCAAATTGCTTCCCAAGCTCTATCAAAGGACTATGTTTTAGTAACAAATAAAACCAGAGAATTCTAGAGAGTAGAAGGAATAAAGATAGAGAATTGGGCAAAGAAAGGCAGCGAGTGAGAAGACGGAAAATCCAAACTTCGCCTAACACCCAGTCCAGGCTCGTCGGTCGCTGCGCTCCTTCCTCGGGGATTCGCCCGGCGCGGCAAGCGCAGCCGGACTCACTCACATTTGCCTGTCGCTTCGAGTACTCAGCGCCAGGCAAACGTCTTGTGCTGGAAAGGTTAGGCGAAATCTTAGAAGATCTTTTGGGGATGAAGAGCGCACGCACCTCCGGCTGACGGGCGCAAGAGAAGAATGTTCTTCCCAATTTGCATATTTGAAGGCTAAAACTATTCCTGAAATAAGTAATTACATTAGGTATAAAGAAATATGAATCCTAAAGAATAGATTGCTTTTCGCATTGAAGTACAATATATTGTACTTTAGAAATGGAGGAAGCAATGGACGCAGTATCATATTCCGATTTGCGGCAAAACCTAAAATCCTATATGGATAAGGTATACATAGATCATGACCCATTGATCATTACCAGGAAGAACAATGAGAACCTGGTTCTATTATCTATTGATGAATACAATAGCCTTATTGAAACAAGCTATCTTCTGGGCAATGAGGCAAATGCAGAGCATCTAAGAAAATCAATCCAGCAATATGAGAAGGGAAAGGCTAAAAGTAGAGAGCTTCTGAAAGATGAATAAGCTATTTACA
>JBMOIK010000458.1:0-3274 GCA_049317365.1 Rectinemataceae bacterium
AGCGAGGAAACGGCCCTGAGGCTTTCGAAGAAGTAGAGGGTCTCGCACTCCATGATGGCCTTGAGGATCTCGCCGCGGGTGGTCGAGGTCTTGAGCCCGAGGATGAGCCCCGAGCTGTTGTCGATGAAGGAAGGGGTGCCCACCGGATCGAAGTGGGGCAGGACAAGGAGGCTGCTGGGACCGGCGGGCATCTCGGCGGAAAGGACATCATAGATATCAACACCGTCAGCTACGACCAGGCCCTTCGCGAAGGTGTCGCGGTACCAGCGGACGAGGCTGCCTGCCTGGTTGTAGATGAAGGAGACGTACAGGCCCGGCAGCGCGTGATGCTCCACATTGAGGCCATTGGCGAGCATGAAGTTGCCATCGGGGATGTGGTCGTAGACCGGGGTGATGCACTCCACGGTACCGATGCCACAGACAGCCTTGCCGGCCGAGATGACGCCCGCGCCCAGGGCATTGCAGCACTGGTCGTGGGCACCGACCACGCAGGTTACCCCGCGCCCGAGGCCGAGCTCCGAGGCCATTGCCGCCCCGAGTTCCCCGGCGATGGTGCCGGAGGGTACAGGCCTGCCCAGGAGCTCAGGATCCATGCCCGCGAGGGCGAGGAGACGCTCGGACCAGCACTCCCTGCCAATGTCGAAGAGGAGGGTCCGGTTCGCCAGGGAGTAGGAGGTAAGCGGTTCCAGGCCGAGCATGAAGAAGAGGAGCTCGTCGAAGAGGAGGAACTTCCAGGCCGAGGCGAAAACCTCCGGATCCCTGTCCTTCCTCCACAGCAGCTTGGGAAGGGAATAATTGGTACCAGGAATGTTGGGATTGATCCCGAAGAGCTCCTCGCGCCCGATGCGGGAGTAGAAGGCATCGATCTGCTCTCGGCCGCGCGAGTCGAGGTGGATGATGGCGTTGCCCAGGATCCTCCGGTCGGAGGACACGGGGGTCATGGCCTCGCCCATCGAGCAGACCGAGATCGCGCGTATGGGATCGGCGGAGGTGGCAGCGGCGAGCTCCCGTATCACGTCCAGGGCCGCCGCGATGACCTGGCGGGAGTCGAGTTCGGCCCAGTCCGGGCGGAGGTGGATGAGGGGGTACTCCCTCTCGGCCCGTGCCAGGACCCCGCCTCCGGCGGCTCGTCCCCCCACCGAGAAGACAGTACCCTTGCAATTGGTTGTACCGATGTCGATGCCGAGGATGCTCACCGCGCTGCCCTAGACCCGTTGGGTTTCATAGCCGAGGTACTTCGAGAGGGCTTCCTCGACGGGAGCGGCAACTTTGCCTGCGGTGACGCTGACATGGTGGCGGAATCCACCCTCCCCCACCGCGGCCAGGACGTCCTGGAGGCCATCGATCCTCGCCACCCCAGCGCAGCCAAAGAAATTCTCGGCGATGGGATCGCCGGTGAACTCACCCTCACCGAGGTAGACGCGGCTCGCACCGTCTTCGGTTGTCAGGCTGCCGAAGCTCATCGGCGTCTGCCGGATGCGCCCGACGTCGCAGCCATAGGAACGGCCTTCGCCGACGGCATTGGCAAGTATGAGGTGATCGGAGATCTTGCCCCGCTCTGCCATCAGGGACTTCGGCACGGGACCGCAGTGGAAAAGGATGACCTTGTCAGGATCATCGCCATAGTTGTTGTTCCAGTCGAGGCAGGTGGCCGGACTCCGCGAAGCCAGGGAGAGGGCCTTCATGGCGACGGCGTTGCCGATGTCGAGCTCGCAGGCCGAGGCCATTCCCACATCGTTCAGGGCACCCATGAGGACGCAGGGAGAGATGCGGAGTATCTCCTGCATCTCCACCCAGCACCGAAGGGCCATGCAGTCTATGTTGTCGCGCTCAAGAAGCTCGTCGAGGGTGGCACCGAGGCGGACGATGGTGTCGAAGGCTTCTTCGGGAGCGGCGCTCCAGTCTGAGTAGCCGCGGAGCATCTGGGCCTTGTCGCGGTAGATCGTACTCGACTTCCTGATGCCCTTCATGCGGTCCATCACGGAGGAGAGGTCGTAGGTCTCGACGGTGACTCCGCGCTTCTGCAGGGCGAGTTCGTCGATGCGCACGGTCTTGAAGGCGCTCGTCCTCGCGCCGATGGCTGCGACGCGGAGGTTACGGAGCCCGCTCGTGACCGAGCAGAGCCGACCGAAGTGGTCGAGGGCTTCGGCGAAGCCCTTGGACGAGGGCGAGGCGACATGGGGCTTCCTGATGGTGAAGGGAATGCTGTTCTGTTTAAAGACATCCATGATCGAGAACTTGCCGCAGAAGGCATCGCGACGGAGGGCAGGCGCCATCTTGTCGAGGTCATCGGGATAGGCCTGGATGAGGATGGGGAGGCGCGCGTTCTTGAATGCCTCCACAGCTCCGTTCTCGTCGCCGAAGTTGGGAAGACAGAGGACGATGCCATCGATCTTTGCCCGGTTTGCCTCGATGAAGGCTGCGAACTTGCGGCCCTCGTCGGGAGTCTCCACCGCACCGTAGCGCGTCTGCTTGGCTTCCATCATGAGGCAGCCGTAGCCCGCTGCCTCGATGACCAGTTTCATTTCTTCGCGGGCGCCGCTTTGGTGGGAGGCCGGGAAAAAACCCCTGTTCCCGAAATAGACCGCAAAGGTCGGCTTGGTTTCTTTCACGCTATTCCTCCCTGTCCGAGGCGCCCGGCCGATCCGCGGAGTCCGAGCGAATCGATCTCGGCGATGGTGGCGGCGTAGACTGCCGCGTCCGCATCGGTCCCGTCCCTGAGGGCCGCCTCGTAGGGAGCCCTGGTTGCCGTGCCGATGTTGATCTTCGCAATTCCCCTCTTCATTCCCTCGCGGAGGTTGTCGGGCTTGATGCCCGTGCCGCCATGGAGGACGATGGGCACGCCTGACTGGCGCGCGATGGCAGAGAGCCGCTCGAGGTCGAGGCGGGCCTCGGGTTTCTTCTGGCTCCTGGCCGCTCCGGCAATCGCTCCGTGGATGTTACCAATTGAGACTGACAGCCAGTCGACCCCCGTCTCGGCGACAAAGCGCTCGGCGTCGGCCGGCTCGGTAAAGCCCTTCCCGCTGGCAAAGAGCTCTTCATAGGGAGGAAGTGGCCCTGCCTCGTGGCCCAGGACTGCCCCGAGCTCCGCCTCGACGGGCACGCCGGCCGCGTGGGCCAGCTCTATGACCCTGCGCGTCGCCGCCACATTGTCCGCAAAGGGAAGCCGCGAACCGTCGACCATCACCGAGGCGTATCACGCCGCAAGGGCCCGGCGGATGATCGGGAGATAATCGACAGTAAGTTCATCCTCGTCCAGCACGGGGACATGGTC
>JBMOIK010000459.1:0-3270 GCA_049317365.1 Rectinemataceae bacterium
CAGACTGGCGCAAATATTGTCATAACTAAAATAATAAATCCGATCGGGATCGTCTGTCGGAATCCTGCACTCTATCAGGAAATCGATGTGCTTCTGTGCGACCCGCGAGTCCGTATGGGCAACCGTAGCCCGGACCAGGTCGTGGAGGGGACGCATCGTACGCGCCCAGGCAAACAGCGTTTCTGCGAAGCCGGGCAGGACCTGGTTTTGCTTGGGTCTGTAATAGGGGAGGGGCTGCCCATCCAGTATGGCGTAGAGCTTTCGCAGTTCCGCACGCTTCCGGAGCTTTCCCGGATCGCCGCCGAACAAGCGCTCAACAAGGCTCCGTACCAGCTCCAGGAATGTCATGTGGAACGTGTCGGGTCCGCATCCCGCATGAGAAAGGGCAGATCCTCACCCTGGCTCAGGAAATGCCCGCCAGGAGCCCGCGTGAGGCTCGAATCGGAGCCTTGAGCCTGAGCGCCAGGGCCAGCGCATCGGAGGGACGCACTTCCCGCACCCGGCGGCCAAGACCCCTTCGATAGACCAGGCGCGCGCGCGGCCCTTCGCCGGTGCTGCCAAAAAGCTCTGCACGCAGCAGTGCAAGACCGCCTTCCTTGAAGACAGCCGCGAGTAGGTCATGCGTGAGCGGTCTGGCCGGCTCGATGCCCTCAAGCTCGAGGATGATGGCACTTGCCTCGAAGGGGCCAACCTGCAGCGACATGAATCTGCCCGTTTCAGCTACTTCCCGCAGGGTTACGACCGGCAATGAAGTGCCATCTCCCACCGACACGCCGCGTATCGACATGGTCACGAAGTCCGTATCCATCATTCGAAGATAGCCCTTGCCGTGCACGTTTTCATCGTCCATGGCCGCTATTGACACCCCCAAAGGGCGGCCCTACACTTTTTTGAGCATTGCGGCACGATCGGGGCCGCGAGGAGAGGCAGTTCCTTCCTCGGAATCCCCGGGCAGCGTCAGGCGAGGCAGGGGGCAGGATGTCGGAGTTTCTCTCGGATGCCGATTTCGAGCTGTATCGAAAGCTCGTCTATGATGAAAGCGGCATCCATTTCTCGACGACGAATCGCTCCATCCTCGAAAGCAGGCTCAAGGAACGTCTTCGCGAAAAGAAGCTTGCCAGTCTCCGGGAATACTTCCAGGTCATCACCAGCGACAAGGAAGAGCTCAAGACCTTCCTTGATTCTGTTACCACTAACCTGACCCGCTTTTTCCGAAACCAGGCGCACTTCGATGCCATAGAGAAATTCGTCGTTCCAGCCCTCATCAAGGCGAAGGGATACGACAAGAAGATCAAGTTCTGGAGCGCCGGCTGCTCCACCGGCGAGGAGCCCTATACAATCGCAATGCTGCTCAAGGAAATCCTTCCGGCTGGCTGGACCTTCGAGATTGTAGCCTCAGATATCAGCCTCAAGTCCCTCATGGTCGGCAAGGAAGGCTTCTATTCCGACAGCCGCATCCAGGGTATCCCGGAGCACTACCTCAGCAAGTACTTCGAGAAGAAGCCCGGTGGCTATTCTGTCCGCGACGAGGTCAAGAAGCTTGTTCGCTTTGACTACCACAATCTCAAGAATGATCTGGGCCTCCGCAACCTCGATGTGGTGTTTTGCAGGAATGTCCTGATCTACTTCGACGAAGCGGCACAGAAGGCCTCGGTGGGACGCTTCTGGGATGCGATAGCCAGCCATGGCTACCTCTTTATCGGCCACTCGGAGTCCCTGTTCGGGATGAACACGAAATTCGAATTCGTGAAAACCGACTGGGCCTGTTTCTACAAGAAATAAGCAGAGGAGCTTTTTGTGTCCGATCCAGTTTCGGTCCTCGTCGTCGACGATTCGGCCCTCATGCGGAACCTTGTCTCGAAGATCGTAGAAACTACTCCCGGCCTTGCGGTCGCCGACAAGGCTATGAACGGCATCTTCGCCCTCCAGAAGATCCCCCGCTGCAACCCGGACGTCATCGTCCTTGATATCGAGATGCCAGGGATGAATGGCATCGAGTTCCTCAAGGAACGCCGCCGCCTCGGCATAGACATTCCGGTCATCATTCTGTCTTCTGTCGCCAAGAAAGGCGCTGAAGTGACCATGGAAGCCCTTTCCCTTGGAGCAGCCGACTTCATCACAAAGCCCTCCGGTTCTGTTTCCTCGGACATCCACACGGTCGCCGGCGACCTCGCACGGCTCCTCCTTGCATGGGGGCTCCAGTACCAGAGACGCAAGGGCAAGGCCCCTCCCCACTATGACTTCACGGCCCCCGAGCGCATGTTCGAGCCCCTTCCGAAGCTCGAGCGGCTCCATGTGTCCAAACCGGAATTGCCCAAGCCCGTCCGCAGCGGCGGTCCCATCGAGATCATCGCAATTGGCATTTCCACAGGAGGGCCGAACGCCCTCCGCGATGTCTTCGCCAGGATCGACGCCGATCTCGCCCAGCCCATACTCGTCGTCCAGCACATGCCCCCCGGATTTACCGAAGAGTTTGCCAAGAGCCTCGACCGACTCTGCCCCCTCGACGTAAAGGAAGCCGCCGATGGCGACCTCATCCGACCCGGCCGCATCCTTATCGCGCCAGGAGACCACCACATCGAGGTTGAGAAGCGCCCACTGGGCGCAATTGTACGGATTTCGGACGCTCCGCCCGAGAACGGACACCGTCCCAGCGCCGATGTGCTGTTCGCGAGCGTCGCGAAGCACTACCAAAACAGGGCACTTGGGGTGATCATGACGGGGATGGGCCGTGACGGAGCCAGGGAACTGGGTTCCATCATGAGGGAGGGCGGTTACACCCTCGGCCAGGACGAAGCTTCGAGCGTTGTCTATGGCATGCCCAAGGTCGCCTTCGAACTCGGGCATGTACAGAAGCAGGTAGCCCTTCCTGAAATGGCTGGAGTCATCTCGGCCTTGGCCAAGCAGCACAGGAATTGAAGCAAATTCCCTGCATTTTCTCCCAAAATTGAAGCAAGGACCCCCTGTCCACGCGTAGTAATGGGCAGGGGGAGTCGTATGCACAGCATCCAACGGGCCTGCCCTTTCTGGGGGGGCACGCGAAAAGGAATTTCCAAAACAGGCCGAATGTCAGGCGGCAGTTCTTTTGGCATATTGCCCAGTGTTGCCAGCAGCACATCGCAAAAACACCCACTAGACGATTATCTAGAAGCAGAATTTGCCTATTGCGAGTACGATTATGCGAAAGGGCAAACTGAAGGTCATCGTGTTTCGACCGAGGCCATCACGCGCCTGTTCATGAATCCTCGATTCTTCGCGTCACTTTGGCGC
>JBMOIK010000460.1:0-3270 GCA_049317365.1 Rectinemataceae bacterium
CAGCCCCCATCCTCGAGAAATCAAGGATGTCGCCGATGATCCCCGAAAGGAGATTGCCGGCGGCGCCGATGGTCAGGAGCTGCCTTCGCTGTTCCTCATCGATACTGGTCCGAAGGAGGAGGTCGGTGTAGCCTGTCACGGCGTTCAGGGGAGTGCGGAGCTCGTGGCCGATGTTCGCGAGGAACTCGCTCTTGGCCCTGCTGGCTTCCTCGGCCTTGTCCCGCGCTATGGCCAGGGCAGCCTGGATGCCCTTCCGCTCCTCCACCTCGTGCCTGAGACCGCTGACCTTGGCCTCGATCGTTGTGGCCATGGACTGGAATACCCCCGAAAGGAGGTCCAGCTCCCTGATGGCGCTTGGCTTGCGGGCGCTTTCCGCCCATTGGCCTTCCGCGAGCCGTGTCGCATAGGCCTTGAGCTCCGAAATGGGCCTGACGATCCTGCCGACCAGGACAAGGTTGATGCCGAGCCCCATGGCGAGGATCAGGATCACCAGGAGGCTGGAGGCACGGAAATCGGCGATGATGGTGGCGATGTACTCCGATTCCGGGATGACCGTGATCACGAGCCAGTCAAGGCCTGCCGGATCCCGGAAGGGGCCCACCTGGCAGAAGTAGCGGGAGCCCTCCGCGCTGAAATCGAAGTCCAGGGCCTCGGTACCCTTCGCCGGGCCGGTCCGGACCCCGAGCTTGTCCGCCGCTGCAGCTGCGGCCAATCGTGTCAATTGGTTGGAACTCCCGTCCGCCCTCGTGCGCTCGTAGCCCGCGCCCTCTGTTTTCGCCTTGGAGGGAGACTCACCCGTAGAGGAGGCGATGAGGAAGCCGGAGCGCTCCATGATGAAGCTCTGGCCCGTCTTTCCCACCCGAAGCTGGGCGAGCATGTCCCCGAGATGGGACAGGAACACATCGACCGCAGCGACCCCGATCAGTCTGCCGGCGGCATCGAAGACCGGCTGGCTGGCCGCTATCGCGAGTTCCTGTCCGGTGAAAAGGACGTAGGGGGGGTTCCAGACCGCCCTGCCAGCCTCGGCCGCGTTGGAATACCAGGGTCGCAGCCGCGCGTCGAATTGGGGCAGCGAACTCACCAATGCGCCCCGGTCACCGCGTTCGTCGGTGGCAAACTTCCGGAAGACTCCAGCTGTAAAACCATCGGTGGCGATGACGTATTGAGCGCCCGTCGTCCCCTCCCTGCCCGCATTGGCGAGCCCCCCCGAGGCATTTCCGAAATAGATGCTGTTCACGCTGTCAAAAAGCTGGAGTTCCTCCCAGAAATGCAGGAGGAGGTCAGCCTGGTCCCTGGGGTCAGGGAAGCCTCGGACAAGCGAGGCCGCCTGGGCTGCGTTGATTCGACGGGGCGCGTCCAGGAAGCTCTCGATGCGCGAACGGATCCTGCCGTTGACCTCTGCCCCGAATTCGATGGCCACCTCGTCGATGGCGTGGCGGCCGATGGTAAAGGCAAGGGCACCGATGAGGACTGCGCTGCTCAGGGTCACTCCAAGCGAGGTGAGGAGGAGGAGGAGCCCGAGCGAAATCGACCAGGATCGCCGCCGCCTGCCCTGTGCGTCTAGGGCGCTAGCCATTCGAACCCACCGGGGGAAGCGCCTCGAGGCCCGACACCCAGGCTTCGATCGCCCCGTAGTCATAGCGGTCGCTCAGGCGCTTGAGCGATTCCGCCTCCCTCGGATAGGAGGGACGGAGCTCATCCTCGCACATGCGAAGGAGGGCTATGTCGCCCGAGCCCACCGCGTTGCGGATAGCACGCACCAGGTTGAGAGGAAGGGCTGCGGAAGTTCCAGGGGGGGCTGGGGGCGGTTCAGAGAGGCCATAGCTGCCCTCCGATGGCGCGCTTCTTTGGTACACAAGACCCAGGAGGGAGCCCAGGATCTCAAGGAGGGCTAGGGGTTCAAAGGGCTTCCGGAGGAATGCATCGACGCCGGCAGCATAGGCTGCGACCTCCTCCTGCGCGAAAACGCTGGCGGTGACAGCCACGATGCGGACCGTGTTTCCGAGCGGGCCTGCGCGGAGCTGTCTGGCCATTTCGAAGCCATCCATGACAGGCATCCGCAAGTCCAGGAGGATGGCTTCGGGCTGCCATGCTTCGGCAATTTCCAGGCCCTTCCTGCCATCGTCAGCGGCCTCCAGTTCAAAGCCTATGGGCTCAAGGATCTGCCACAGGAGGTCCAGGTTGTCCTGCCTGTCGTCCACCAACAGCACCCGGACGGGTCGCCTGTCGGCTTCGATCCCCATGATGCTTCCCAGGGCTTCGGGAATGACCCCAGCTCCCTCGGCTTCCAGGAGCCTGGCGACAAAGCAGAAGGTCGAGCCCTGTCCTGGCCTGCTCGTGGCTGTCAGGCTCCCCTCCATCAGCTGGGCATAGCTCCGGCTGATCGCCAGGCCAAGCCCCGTGCCGCCCATCTTTTTTCCCGTGCTGGTCTGGCTGAACTCCCTGAAGATCATGTCCAGGTCGCCTTCGGCAATGCCCGGACCACTATCCTCGACCTCGACCTCAAGGCGGAAGGTGGGGGAACCTGGCAGCTTTGTTGTTCGGGCGCGGAGGGTAATCCCTCCACGCTCCGTGAATTTTGCCGCATTGCTGAGGAGGTTGACGATCACCTGTCTGATCTTGCCCTCGTCACCGCGCGCGAACTCGGGCAGGGATCCGTCGATGCGGGTCGTGAAACTCAGGCCCCGATCGAGGAGCCTCTGGTGGAATAGATCCACCACGTGCCTGAACAGTGCTTCGAGGCTGAAGACCCCTGACTCGAGCCTCGTCTTTCCGGCCTCGATCTTGGCCATGTCGAGGACTTCGTTGATGAGGTGGAGGAGATGCTCCCCGCTCCGGTTGATTGTATCGATGTGCTCGGCATGCTTGCCGCTTAGGCCCGCGTCACGCTTCAAGATCTTGGCAAAGCCGAGGATCGCGTTCAGGGGCGTGCGTATTTCGTGGCTCATGTTGGCCAGGAAGATGCTCTTGGCCTGGTTGGCCTGGTCAGCCTGCACCGCAAGGTCGTTTGCCACCTCGCTGGTCTCCTGGAGGCGAAGGTTGGCTTCCTCCAGCCTCCTGCCCGCTTCGACCCTCTCGGATATGTCCTCGAAGACGCAGGCTACCTGTCCGGCGAAGGGCCTGAAAGCGGTGACGCTGTAAACCTGTCCGGGGAGGACTCCCTTGGTAGTGCTGTAAAGATGCTCGCCGGTGAGCGCTACATGAAGGAGGGTATCGAACCAGGCGGCGGGCTCGGGGTGGAAGATCTCAAGACCCTTCCCAAGTATGGCT
>JBMOIK010000461.1:0-3270 GCA_049317365.1 Rectinemataceae bacterium
TGGCCCTGAAGATCGGCACCTCGCCCTTCGGCGTACTTCATTTGTTCGGGGATGATGCCAGCCTTGGTCTCATGGATGGCGTTTATCATTTCGGCCTGTTTTTTCAATACCATCACGATGTCTTTCCCATGGATACAGGTTGAATGCGGAGTCTTCTTCCTGGTGATGTCCTTTCCTGAAAAGTCCACCCCCCCCTTGGATACTTTCACGATTCGCGCCTTCCTGATCAGGTAAACGATCGCCAGTACGGTAGCCCATGTGGACGCCACAAAAATGACAGCGATCCCGGCCACCTCAAGTACATCTCTCGCAGCCAAGAGCTCCCAGAATCCGCCCATCCAGCATCCCTCCCAGTGATCCCCAGAAAAGACAAAGGGCCGCACGCCCCGAGGGGTATGCGGCCCGAGTCTTTCGGCACCGTAATATGAGGTCCATTCTAATTCTGTGCATCGCCTTCGTCAACGCCCGAAGTCGCCTTGAACGTAGCCCGTTCGAGCACCGAAGCGGTCGTCCTCCAGCCCGAGCAGAACCGGATGTAGCCTATGAAGCTCTGGATGCTCTCCCGCGCGTGCTTCAGGATTTGCGGGCTCTCGCGGTAGACGGAAGCGAACTTCCGGAGCCGCCGCTTTGCCCGCTTTACGGTCGTCTTTCTCGGCTTGATGTGCGTCGGCCAAATCCGGTATCCACAGAAGTCTATCCCGTGCCGACCAGGGAAAATGCCGGTCTTCGGATTCAGGGTCATGTCGAGCCTGTCGTGAAGAAAGGAATCGATCTCCGCGAGGAGGTCGCGAAGGTAGTTCTTGTCATGATGAAGGATCACGAAATCGTCCATGTACCGGGCATAGAATTTCACCCGGCACTCTTCCTTGAGGTAATGGTCGAGGGGATCGAGATAGACGTTCGCCAGGAGCTGGCTTGTCAGGGCTCCGATTGGCAGCCCTCGCCCTCCGGGCTCGAAAGCGTCGATGATCGTATCGAGGAGGAAAAGGACATCGCGGTCGAAGATCGATCGGCGAATGGTCCGCTTCATGATATCGTGATTGACGCTCGGAAAGAACTTGCGCACATCACATTTGAGGACATAGTAGCTTCCCCAGCGCCGCTTCGCGACGCGGCTGCACCAGAGCACATGATTCATGGCCGCATGGGTGCCAAGGCCCTTCCGGCAGGCGAAGGTCTCGGAAATGAACCGCTTCTCGTAGACGGGCTCGATCACCCGGACCACGGCATGATGCACCACGCGATCGCGAAACGCGGGAGCGGATATCAGGCGCTTCTTTGGGTCCAGGACGTAGAATTGACGGAACGGCATCGGCTGGTACATGCCCCAGATGAGCTCGTTCTGAAGCCCTATTAGGTTTTCTTCCAGCTCTTCCGCGAACCGGAGCGCTTCGTAGCGATAGCGCTTGCCGTGGCCAGCCGCCCGGTAGGCAAAATAGAGGTTCTCGAAGTCGATAACATCGTCCCAGAGATTATTGATGGTTTTCGCCATGGTGCCACACTAAAGGTCGGCGCGGACGGCCTTCGGCTGGTTTTGCCTACCAGTCGCCCGCGCCTGTAGATGTTTTCCCCATACGGAGAAGGAATACGGCTCCTTTTCCCCTCGGCACTCTCCGGGCGCCCGTAGGCGCCCGGCATCTGGCTTAGAGGGAGAGCGGGACGAAGGCCGATATTGTTGTTCACGTTCGACCGGCGGTTATTCAAATTCAAGTACGCGAGACCTGCGTTCGCGCCGTTGTTCCAGTTGCCACCCCGGATCGGAAGCCGCCACATTTTCAGCCGTACCCCTCAATACCCGACGGATTTGAGCCACCCGCCGAGCATCTTTCCAATTTCAGTAACCTGCCCACTGAGAATCTCATACTTCTTGAACGGAAGGAAGCTCAATTTCATCCCCATCCTGATGAGCACCTTCATGCGAACAAGCGCGAGATCCGCTTGTTCGATCACCCGGCGCTTTTCCACCTTTCCGGAGAGCGCGTTCGCACGCGCGATGCACGTGCCCATCTCCCAGAGCGCCCTCGTCGTATCCGCCGCGAGCGTGAACCGCTCGCTTTTCGGATAGGACTTCAACGCCACGTAGAGGTAGGCCGCCATGTCTTCCCATTTCTGGTAGACCTTCAAATTTCCTTCAGCCATCGTATCAGACTCCCAGAGGGACAGGATTCAGAATTACAGGATAAAAGCGGGACGAAGGCCGAAATAGCTGGCCACGATCGACCGGCGGTAATCCAAACGCAAGAACGCGAGACCCGCGATCGCGCCGTTGCCCCAGTCGCCACCCCGGATCGGAAGCCGCTCGCCGTAGTGCCTGGAATAGATGGCGCCCTTCGCGGCGCCAGCGAAGAACGCCGCTCCGCCTGACGTGAGCTTCGGGGCGATCATGAGCTGCGCCATCTGCTGCCTTACCGACAGCGACAGACTGTCGTAGGCAACGGCGGCCGTCATGTCCTTCCAGTTGGCGACCGTTCCGTAGTCGAAGTCGCCGACATCCGAGCCACCCGCCGGGGTCGGCGTCTCATTGTACTTCGTGATGCCGCTCGACAGGACCGGAGCACCGGAAGCCGCCGCGCCCGCCCGATCGCCGGGACCGACGGTCGCGTCGAGGTAGACGGAGCTGGCCGGCCAAGAACCTTCGGCCTGGGTGAAGTTGTTGTCGACGGGGAAGTAGAGGCGGCCGTCGACCATCTTGAGGCCGTCGTTCCACTCGGCGATGTTGCCCACGAGGTCGGCGATGCCCTGATAGGTGTTGTCATGCCGCCACGAGGCCGGACCCGAGCCCGCGAAGGTGCGACCCTCGCCGGAAGCCGCTCCCGGCACGCCGCCGTCCGTCGCGCCGCCGGTTTCATAGGTCTGTTCGTGCGACCGGCGCCAGGCGGTGTTGCCGCGCGGCTGGAAGCCGTTCTTGAGGCACCAGAGGGCGATCGCGGCCCACTCCCAGGCGGTCATCATGTGCCAGCCCTGCCCCTTGGAGGTACAGGCGGCCTTGGCGGTGTCGAAGTCGATGGAGACCTTCGGCGCCTGGCCGGGGATCGAGCATGCGCGGCCGTCGGAGACGATCGCGGGATTCGTCGCGATGAAAATCTGCGACTTCGTGACGCCACCGACGATGAACGCCGGATGGACGCCGGAACCCATGGTCGCATCGATGTCCTCGATGTTGAACTTGGGGACGATGGTCATGTACGAGGGATACCCCTTGTCGTCGTACAGGACCGTCTGCTTTCCGCCCGAGGCGGCCTCGACCGAGGCACGCAGGCTGTCTTTCGT
>JBMOIK010000462.1:0-3261 GCA_049317365.1 Rectinemataceae bacterium
GTGGGGGTTGATCAGGAAGGGCTTGCCGGAGAGAAGGGTCAGCTCGATCATTTCAGGCCTCCAATACGTGGGAAAAGCACCGGAACGGGGAGGATGGAAATATAGGGAGGCATGGAGGGAATATCAGGAAAAGGGCAGAGGGAAGAGGCAGGAGTGGGAATAGGATGGGACCCTGTCTCCCCTTCGCTTGCCCTTCCCTTCCCCTATTCTTCCTGCCCCCTCGCATCCCTCTGCCTCCGTGCGCGACTCCTGCGTGAATCGCCAGGCTTAGCTCCGTCTTTCTTTTTCCATGCCATGACCTAGCGTTTCAGTGCGAGCAATTCCTGGAGGATCTGGTCGGCGGTCTGGATCGTGCGGGAGTTCGCCTGGAAGCCGCGCTGTGTCACTATCATGTCGGTGAACTGCTCGGCGAGGTCGACGTTCGACATCTCGAGCGAGCCCGCGACGATCTTCCCCTTCCCTGCGATGCCCGAGGGACCGACATTGGCCATGCCGGAGTTGTTCGACTGGACGAAGTTCGTCTCGCCGATCTTCTCGAGGCCATTGGGATTGGTGAAGCTCGCAAGGGCGACCTGGCCGATCGAGCGGTTGGATCCGTTGGAATACACGGCCGTCACTCCTCCGGTCTGATCGATCTTGAAGTTGTCGAGATAGCCCATGGCGTAGCCGTCCTGGCTGAAGACCTTCGTGGACGAACGCTCAGCAAATTGCGTTACGGTGTTGGTTGCCGAACCCACGGTGCCGAGGTTGAGCCTGAAATCCTGGCGTGCAGGAGTTCCACCCTGGGCGGTCGCGCCTTGTACATCGAAGGAAACCCCGATGTCGAGGGCGCCGGTGGCTGGCGCGTTCGCGCCCTGGCGATCGGTCACGCGCTGGAGGAGGCCGCGGTTGTCGAATTCGACCAGGAAGGAATTGGCCTGGCCAGTGGCCGGCTGCCCGATGGCCACCGAGGTGTTCGTTGCGGTCTTGGACTCCGGATCGACGCTGACAGCAGCGTTCCACTGATTGGTCTGTCCAGCTACCCGCGTGAATTCGACCCGCAGGTTGTGCACCTGCCCGAAGCTGTCATAGAGCTTCTCCTCGATCCGCCAGGTACCCTGTTCGGTGCTGTCGGCGCCGGAGCCCTGGGGGATCTCGGGCGTGCGCTTGTCGAGGTTGCAGGCCAGATCGACTTTCTGCGTCGCACGCGCGGGATCCTTCGAACCCACCGGAATGATGATGTCCTGGAGCTGCCCTGAGGTCGTGAGCGTATCGCGGCCATTGACGGTCTTCGCGAGCCAGCCCTGGACGCGGAGGCCGCTGCCGGGATTGACGAGTTTCCCGTCCTTGTCGAGGCCGAAATCGCCCGCGCGGGTGTACATGGTCTGCTCGCCCTTCTTGAGGACGAAGAATCCGTTGCCCTGGACGGCGAGGTCGGTCATGACGCCAGTGGTCTGGAGGGACCCCTGGGTATGGATGGTGTCGACCGAGGCGATGGACATACCTAGTCCTATTTCCTTGGGATTGACGCCACCCACGTCGCCGTTGGGTTTGGATGCACCGGCCATCTGCTGGTAGAGGAGGTCCTGGAAGTTGACCCTGCCCTTCTTGAAGCCGGTCGTGTTGACGTTGGCGATGTTGTTGCCCACCACGTCCATTCGGACCTGGTGGTTCTGGAGTCCTGCGACACCTGAAAAAAGAGAACGAAGCATGCGGCTAGCCCTCCTGCCGGACTATTTTCTGGACCTGCTCAACGTCATAGTACTGACCATTCACCCCGATCAGGGGGTGTTCACCGCGGATGACCTCGGTGACCATGCCCGTAATCGTATTGTCGCCCTCGGCGATGCTCACGGTCTTGCCGAGGAAACCCGAGGCTTCGCTCGATGCGAGGAGTCCCGAGAGCTTGCTGAAGCCCTGGCTCATGTTGGTCATCTGCTCGAGCGAGGAGAACTGCGCCATCTGCGCGATGAACTCCTTGTCCTCGAGGGGTGCGGAGGGATTCTGGTGCTGCAGTTGCGTCACGAGGATCTTGAGGAAATCATCGCGGTCCAGGGTCGCCTTGAAGCCCCTCCCCTGGTTCAGCGTCTTGTTGAAGGCCTCGACATCGAGCTTGGTCCGGGCCAGGTCCGCGCCTGAAAGCGCTGTGCTCATCTCCATACTATCCTCCTGTCCGGACGCGGAAAACGCCACGCGCTTCCCGGTTACGGACTGATTTCCCTATGCATCCGGCCATGCCAGCATGGCCGGAGAACAATGTGGCTCCCGTCAGACGACGATGTCCACGGTCGTGTCGCTCAATGAACCCTGCCTGGCAGCCGCCTGCGTGGCCGCCCCGAAGGCCGTGTCACGAGAACGGTTCGACCAGAAGGGCCCGGTATCGGGCTTGCCATCCTGTGCCGCTCCGTTCCACGCGGCCTGTCCACCGTTGCCGGAACCCACCTCCACATTCAGTTTCGCCGACTCGAAGCCCCCGGACCTGAATGCATCCTGGAGATCGGCGAGCCCCTTCTCGAAGGCGCTCTTGGCCTCGTCCGATTCGACGACGATGCGCCCGATGATATTGTTGTCGGCCAGTTTCAGCTCGATCTTGACGTTCCCGAGTTCCGGAGGGTTGAGCCGCATCCGGATCGTGCCGGAATCCCCGTCGCGGAGGACGATGCGCGCGCTCTGGACAATCTCAGTATTCCCTGTATCGCGTAACCTGTCGGCGAGCATGGACGAGAAATCCCCTTTGGCCGTCTCCGATCCTGCCGCCTGCGGTCCCTCGGACCTCTTTGGCTCACGGGCCGATGCATCGAGGAAGATTTCGCCTTTTTTCGACAGCTCGTCGCTCCGCGACGAAGCCTGGCCTTTGTCGTGGACTGCCTCGACGCCCTTTGACTCATCGGTGACAGCTTCCTTCTTCGCGGCCGCGCGTCGCTGGTCGAGGACCTGGATGCGGGACGCGAGGGCCGGGTCATCCCTGTTCTTCGTCTTGCTGCCGGCCTCGTCGACGGAACGCGCCTCGCTGGCCTCGTCCTTCGCTCCGACGCGCCGCGCCTTGCCCTCGGCACCCTGTGCCTGCGTGACCATTCCGTTCTGTGCGCCGGCGCCGACAGCCTCGGCCAGCTCCTCGCTCCGGCTTGTCCTGCCCCTTTTCGGAGACCGGGCGACCGATTCCGCCGCATCGGGCTCGGGATCACCCTTGCCTTCCATGGCCGAGGACTGTCTTTTGGCCTTGGTCCGCCCCGCCTCGGTGGATTTGGACGCGTTGGCTGCTTCCTCATTTCCCTGCATTGT
>JBMOIK010000463.1:0-3255 GCA_049317365.1 Rectinemataceae bacterium
CGTCGTCGGTCCCATTACGTAATGTCGCCGGATGCCGCGCAGCTCGATGATCGCGTCGGGCTCCATGGCTATTTCATTCCCTGACCGGGGACGGTGATTGGAATGATCGAGGAGCCGCCCGGCGGCGAGGCAGGAGGCGCCGCTGCGGTGGGTGTCGAAGCCGGGCCCGTGACCACTTTCTCTCCGGCGGCGAGCCCCTCGACGACGATGACCGTCCTTCCATCACTGGAGCCGAGCGACACGCGTCGGGTCTCGATCTCGCCGCTCTGCCCGAGCACATCGACATAGGAACGCTCCCGTACCGTGGTGACTGCCTTGAAGGGAACAGTGATCCCCTTCTCGTTGCTCACGAGCACAGTGACGTCGGCACTCATGCCGGGCTTGAGTTGCCCGTCCTTGTTGTCCACGAAGACGGAGACCCGGAAGATCGAGATATTGTTGACGATCTCGGCGGCGGGGCTGATGGCATCCACTTGTGCCCGGAAAACCGCGTCTCCCAGGGCAGGGACAGTCACGGTTACGGGCAAGCCTACACGGAGCTTCCCGATATCGTACTCGTCCACCTCCGCGCGGAAGAGTATGCGCGAGAGGTCGATGATGAAAGCGAGCTGGCTGTTGGCGGGAGCGAAGTCCCCGGCGACGAGGCTGGGTCGCGAAACCACTCCGGCGAAGGAAGCGCGGATCGTCGCCTCGCCGAGGTCCCGCTTGGCCTGCTCCGCTGCGAGCGTCGCCTGTTCCAGGGAGAACTCCGCCGTGTTGCGGGCGAACAGGGCAGTCGCCAGGGCGTCTCCGGCGGCGTCGATCGTGTCCTGGGTTGTAGCCTTGGCTACGAGGAGGTTTTTCTTGGTCGTCATATCCGATTTCGAGCGCGCTTCCACGGCCCGCGTTCGTTCGAGGGACACTTGGGCCTGCCGACGCGATAGTTCCGTTTGAGCGAGGGTCTTATGGAGTTCCGCGTCGTCGAAGGCGACGATGACCATGCCAGGTGCGACCTTGGTACCCTCGGTGAGGATGGAGCGCACATATCCTGCCGTCCGGTTCCGTAGGGACGCGGAAAGGGCGGGTTCGGCCACCGATACAGCCTCGACCGCTATGTTCAAGGCGCCATCCGTCGCTATGGCGGTGACTGGGACAAGCGCCGCGACCTCGGCCTGACCCTTGGCGGTGGCCTTCGCAACCAGGTCGGGAAGGATCAATGCCGCTCCGAGGCTGAGGACGGCCACGGCTACACTCAGGAAGACCCAGATAGCCATGCTCTTTTTTGCACTCATGGTGGCTCCTCGCCTCATTCGATGGGATAGCGGGCGGTTACAGCCGCATTCCGCCTAAAAATCTCAGCCTCGACCGCGGAGACCAAGGCACCGAAGACAGCGCGATCGGCTGTCAACTCTGCCCTCTCCAGTTCCAGCGACGTGGCGAAACCGTTTGCGGCCCGAGCCTGCACTGTCGCCAGGATCTCCGTTGCGAGGGTGACGGCACGCTCAGTCTGGCTCCGCGCATCGTCGGAGCGCTTCCAAGCCTGGAAGGCCTGACGGACGGCCAAGGAAAGCGAGGCAGTCGCGGATTCCTTTCTCAGGCGCTCGGCTTCGGCTGCCAAACGGAGTGATTCGGTGTGCCGATTGGCGACGTTTCCGGTGTCGAGAGCGATTGATAGTCCGGCGTTGAAGGTGAAGGGCGTCTGCGTAGGACCGCCCTCCAGGGAAACGAGGGAGCCGTCATAGGAAATGCCCAGCTTCCTGGTCTCGGTCCCGAAGCTCAGGCTTCCCGTCTGGCCATCCTTGGCGAAGGCCAGCTTTACGGCTATCGGGGGCGAGAATCGGGATGCAGCAACAACTTGTTCAGCGGTCAGCGAGATCCTCGCCGCGCCGTCTTTGAGCGCGGGATCACGCTCGAGTGCCCAGGCTGCCAGCTCAGGCCCCCTGGGCAACTCCTTGACGGCCGGCACATTCATGGTCAGCGCCGACCCGTCATCGGCGATGCCAAGCCAGGAAAAGAGCTCGAGGCGCCGCACCCTTTCATTCATCGATCCATACAGTTCCGCGGACCTGGCCTGGTTTAGATCTTCCTCCGCATTCCGCAGATCGGTGTAGGTCGATTTGCCACTCTTCCAGAGAGCTTGGGCAATGGCGAATTCCTCTTCGGAGAGTTGGGTTCCGCGAGCGATGAATTTCGATTCTGCCTGCGCAGCCCAAGCGGCGACATATAACGAATAGGCCTTGAGGCGCAGGCCTTCGAGGGTCCAGTCCAGCTCTTCCCTGCGAAAGGAAGCTTCCTCCGAGGCGAACAAGGCTTTGAAGCGATCATCCTCCGTAAGTCCGAAGGGGATGGTGAGGGTCAGGGAGAGGCCAAGAGCGCTCTGCTGCGGAATACTGGTGACTTCGGCGGCAATACGACGATAGCCAGGCTCGAGGGTGACAATCGGGTCGCCTGGAAAGGAAGCGATTCCCTCGAGGATGACAGCGCTCTTCGCCCGGACCTCCGCGATCCGCGCATCGGTGCTGAGGCTTGAGGCAGCGAGAGATTCCTCGAGGCTCAAGGCTCCTGCATGAAACGTCGAGATGAGCAGCAAGATGCCGAAAAGCGAGCGAGCAGCTGGCATTGGAGCCTCCATTTTTCAAGAAATAAGTTGCCTCGTGCCCCTTCTCTGGCGAAGCCCAAGGCTCCGCAACAAGAAGCCGCGGAGCCTTGGCGATTTCCTTCAAACCCGTGCGTCGAGTTCGGCCTTCATGGTCTTAAATGTGCCCGCATCGATTTCACCTCGCGAATAGCGTTCGATAAGAATATCGATGCCCCGCTCCTTGAGGCCGGAGTGATCGGATGTGCCGGTCCTGCCCAGGCGCACGATTAGCACCACCATCAACGCGATGACCGCGATGACGAGTATTCCCATCAGCAGACCTCCGAAAGGAAAGCCAGCCGCATATCCACTATGTGCCCATCCACCATTATTCCATGCGTGATACATAGTAGCCTCCTGCTCTCCAATGCTTAATGCAGGAATCGTGCCAAATATATGTAAAGCCAAAAATGGGTAAAAAGCCTTGTGAAAAGGCAATGTAGCTCCTGCCCAGAATCAGCGGGAGCGAGCACGCACCGGGAATAGGGGGAAAAATCAGCAGGGTACGGGAATCATTTTCCCGCGCTTACCACGATCTGGTCGTAGGTTCGGGTCGCTGATGCGCTGATCCTTTGGGAGAAAATGGGCAGGCGCGAAAACGAAAGAAGGCAGGGATGCATGGTTGTGGTTTCGCTGCC
>JBMOIK010000464.1:0-3252 GCA_049317365.1 Rectinemataceae bacterium
AATCATGTCGAGGCCGGACGGAGCAGGTCGGGGAGTTTTCGCTGTCTGGCTTCGGCGGTGGAAGAGGCGGTGGGGTAAGGTGGTAGGGGGGGGAATGGCGAGGCCAAACCCCAGGGAATCAGAGCCGAAAAACGCATGTCTTATTTCAGTCCATGTCCGAGGAATATGAAGAAGAAGGGGTAACAGTGATGACTTTCTGGCACATGCAGATACACCCCGGGGAACCTGGTTGGGGGAGGGAGAGGGAAGCTCTGACCTGCCTTGCCGCCGACCACGGGTTCATTGGTCTGGGTAGCGAGGATGGAACCTGGACCGAGGGGCAGCGCCTGGTTCCCGACTTCAGGGACAGGATGGCCATCGGCGACATCGTGGCAGTACGCACCGGGCAGACTCCCGTCGCCCTGGTGCGGGTCATCGGCGAGTGCCACAACCTTCCCAAGGAGGACCTGCTCTGGTTCCCAAACAGGCGGGAGGTCCAGGTTCTCGACTGGTACACCCCCGACTTCGACTTCATCATTCCCGCTTCGCGGGGCACGCTGATGATCTGCAGCAATGACAAGACTGATACCAGCAAGACAATCATGGGGTGGTATGGACGTATCATGAAGGCAAAAGAAATGATCCACATCAATGAACTATTGAAGCAGAAGAAGCAAGTCGTTCTCCAAGGCGCGCCTGGGGTCGGCAAGACGTATGCCACCAAGGAAGCGGCACTTAGGATACTCGGCGAGGCAATTCCCGCCACCCGAACCGAACTGAATAGGAAGTACCAGGCGGCGGTGGCGCGAGGCCAGATCGTCTTCGTGACCTTCCACCAATCCATGGACTATGAGGACTTTGTCGAGGGGTACAAGCCTGTCGACAGCGGGAACGGCCCTGCGAGCTTCGCGATCCAGGCCGGTCCGTTCAAAAAGATCGCCAGCGCCTGCATGGGAAATCCAAACGAGAAATCCTTTGCCTCGGCATGGACATCATTCATGGATTCCTTCGACCGCGAGCCCGAGCAGAGAGTCCCCTACATCTCTGGAATGAAAGATCCGTTCCCGGTCTGGCTCGAGGACGAAAGGCTCTACTTCCGTCCCATCACCAACGAGAGCGCCAAATGGCTGATGACCCGGAACCGTATCTTAGCCTCCTTGATGAATTCCGGAACGAACAGCTATGACCGGGGCGTCATTCAATACCTGGTAAGCAAACATGGTCTGGATCCCGTCGAGACCGCGGCGGAACCCCAGGCTCATGTGCTCATCATCGACGAGATCAATCGAGGCAATGTCTCCAAGATCCTCGGAGAGCTCATAACCTTGCTCGAGGTGGACAAGCGCAGGGGTGCCGCCGAGGAGCTTTCGGTCAAGTTGTCCTACTCCCAGGAAGAGTTCATGGTTCCAGGGAATCTCTACATCATCGGTACCATGAACACCGCGGACCGCAGCCTCGGGCAGATCGACTATGCCCTCCGGAGGAGGTTCTCCTTCGTCACGCTCAGGTCCAGCAAGGAGGCGGTGGAAGCCTTCTATGCGGACAAGGAACCGGAGCTGAAGGCACACGCTTGCGAGCTTTTCGGGCGGGTGGAGGGTCTCTTCCATCCCGAGGCCGAGGGAACGGTGTTTGTGAACCCCGACTTCGATTCCGACGACATCATGATCGGCCACAGCTACTTCATGGCCGACTCGATGGCGGCACTCGAGTTCAAGCTGCGCTATGAGCTCGCTCCCCTCCTCGAGGAGTACCGGAAGGACGGCATACTCGTCTGCGAGAAAGAAAATGAGCACTACAGGAGCATCCTTGGAGCGCTGGGTGTCGCCGATTAAGCGCCCCGTCCTTCGATTTTTCAGCGAGCATGAAAAGCTCGACCAGGACTGCCTCGGCCGTCTGAAGGCCTTCCGTCCACAGCCGCTCGATGGGGACATCGCGAAGATATGGGCCTTTGGTCTCGCACCGGGCGGCTTTCTGAGCTACTACGTCGGCCTCGACTGGCTCGAGGAGGGAAAGGTCGCGCTCCAGGTCGGCCCCAAGGTCGAGGGCCTCGACTTCCAGGCGATGTTCCTGGCCTGCCTCGAATCTCCCGCAGCCTCGCGGCACCTCAGAACGGCCTATGATGTCCGCGCTTCCAGCCGCTTCATCCCCTGCCGGGACGAGCGCTTAGACATCACGCCCCTCCTCGTCCTCCACTTCCTGACCCTCCTCCAGGACCTCCTCCGGAAGCCGCTCAAAAAGGGCTATGTCGCGAGGGAAGAAAACCTTATTGCCAAGCTGAAGGGCAAGATCCTCATGGGCGGGCATCTTCGGAAAAATGTCTTCGGCATGCGGCCCGACCGGATGATGTGCAGGTACCAGGAGTTCTCGGTCGACTGCCCGGAGAACAGGCTCCTCCACAGCGCCTACTGCGCAAGCCTGGACATGCTTCGCCTCTGGATCCCCCGCATGGGGCTCAGGGTGCCTGGCATGCCCTCCTACGAGAATCTCGAGCCCCACTTCAGGAACATCGGCTACCTTAGTGGCGTGGCAGAACTTCGTGAGCAGAGGAGCAATCCTCTCTATCGGGAGTATGGAGAGGCGCTCCGACTCGCCCGGTTGATCCTGCGAATACAGGGCTATCGCGAAGGCGCCGGCGAGACCAAGGTACGGCTGGTCCCTCCCTATGTCATCGACATGCCCAAGCTTTTCGAGCTATTCGTCCTCGCGAGGCTGCGAAAGGAGATCGGAGCAAGCATCCACTTCCAAGGCGTCGGGCGTTATGGGGCCGTGGACTTCCTTGATGTAGACAGGAGGCTAGTCATCGACGCGAAGTACAAGCCGCGCTACGCGGACGAGTATGTCATCGAGGACGTCCGACAGGTGGCCGGCTATGCGCGGGATGTGGGAATCCTCGGTAAACTGAAGCTAGCCGGCGAGGACCGCGATCATGTCGTCGACTGCCTGATTATCTTTCCCGAGCCCGGTGCGCCCGAACTCACCAAGGCGCACTATGATTCCGGCACGAAGGGCATAGCCCAGTTTCATCGGATGCGGAAGCTCGGCATCGCGGTTCCTGTCAGGGAGGCGACCTAGTTGTGCCTATTGAATAGCCTTTGGGTCCGTCCCCAAGGACATAGCGGAGGAAGGCTAGCATGACCCTCCCCATCGCCATCGAAGACCTCTTGAATGCCCGGGCCATCGAATCAGACCGCCTTGAATTCAAGGTGGGCTGGAACCCCGACAAGGTGTATCAGAGCGTCTGCGCCTTCGCCAACGATTTCGCGAACATCGGCG
>JBMOIK010000465.1:0-3240 GCA_049317365.1 Rectinemataceae bacterium
ACGGGAGTTCCAACCAATTGACACGATTGGCCGCAGCTGCGGCGCGGGGGAAGCTCGGCCCCCAATCCAGCCTGGCTACCAACGCCCAGGCCCTGAGCTTCGATTTCAGCGAGAAAGGTTCCCACTACTTCAGCCAGGTGGGCCCCTTCCGGGATCAGGCAGGCCCATTTCGGAGCTGGCTGCGGTCTGCCGTCAATTGGCGGCGAAGAAGGGACTTGGCTTCACCCTTTCCCTGCCGGAGCTCCCTGGAAGCGTGGACCTCGGCGCCGGCCGCCTCAGGCAGGTCCTCGCCAACCTTCTGGACAATGCCGTCAAGTTCACCGCGACGGGCCAGGTCGATTTCGACCTGCGCTTTGTCAGGGATCCCGATGCCCGAGGGAAGCTCGTCTTTTCGGTGAGCGATACCGGCATCGGCATACCGCAGGACAGGATGGACAGGCTCCTTGAGCCCTTTTCCCAGATCGACGGATCCAAGACCAGGAAATTCGGGGGTCTCGGCCTCGGCCTGTTCATGTCCAGGTTGCTGGTCCAGAAAATGGGCGGATCCATCACGATCACCAGCGAAAGCGGGCGGGGATCGAAGTTCGAGTTCGAGATCGGTACGGTCTTCCATGATGGGGACTATGAAGATCTGGCCGGCCTGGGACCCTTCCCTGCCAGCGCGGGCGAAGAGCCGAAGTCGGGGACGGGGACAAAGGCGCGGAAAGCGAGCATTCCTGCAGATGTGGTTGCGAAGACCAGGGAAGCGTCCCGCGACGGGGATGCAGGTCAGCTCGAGGCTATCGCTGATGAGCTTGGAAAGAGCGATCCGGAGGCGGCGGGCACCCTGCGCCAGCTCCTCGAGACCTATGACTACGCTGGAATCGAAACTTGGCTCTCAGGGATGGAAGGTACTGATGGACACTACGACAAACACTGACAAGGGACAGAACGAGACGATCATGGTGGTTGACGACTTGCCGGACAACCTCCGCCTCCTCCAGGAAGTGCTGCAGGGAGCAGGGCACCGGGTTGTCCTCTTCACCCGGGGCGACATGGCCCTCCGCGCCGCCGAGCGCCAGACGCCAGACCTCATCATCCTCGACATCACCATGCCGGAGATGGACGGCTTTGAGCTCTGCAGGCTTCTCAAGCAGCGGGATGCGCTCAAGGAAGTACCGGTGCTCTTCATCAGCGCCCTCATGGAGACTACCAGCAAGGTCGCAGCCTTCGCCGCCGGGGGCGTCGACTACATCACCAAGCCCTTCCAGCCCGAGGAAGTCCTGGCGAGGGTGGGAACCCACCTGGCCCTCCTCCGCGAGCGACGCCGCTCCGAACAGCTCCTTCACGCCATGCTTCCGCGAAAGGTAGTCCAGGACCTCCTCACCCAGGGCTACAGCGAGCCCAAGCTCTTCAACCAGGCCACCATCCTCTTTTCCGACTTCGAGGGTTTTACCGAAACCTCGGCCGTCCTCAGTCCCAAGGAGATCATCGAAGAGTTGAACGACATCTACTCGAACTTCGACTCCATCATGCTCGCCTTAGGCTGCGAGCGCATCAAGACCATAGGCGATGCCTACCTTGCCGCCTGCGGCCTGCCCGACGAGCATCCGGACCACGCCTTTGCCATGGTGGAAGCCGCGCGGAGGATGGTGGCCTTCATCGCGGAAAGGAATGCCCGCAGTGTGACCCAGTGGCGCATCCGGGTGGGCATGCACTCGGGACCCGTCGTGGCGGGTATCGTCGGCACGCGGAAATACATCTACGACATCTTCGGGGACACGGTGAACATCGCAAGCAGGATGGAGAGCCTGTCGGAGGTCGGCAAGATCAACATTTCCCGTACCACCCGGGAGCTTCTGGCCGGGCGCCTGCCCCTGGAAAGGCGGCCCCCGATCGAGGTGAAGGGCAAGGGGCTGATGGAGATGTACTTCGTGTCATAATGCGACGCTTCCGCCTTGGCGCCGATTTTCTTTGGCTTGCCGGTCCTCCCTTCTGTTTTTTTCTTATCCCTTGGGGCGGGACTGGGATTCCGCTTTCCCATTCTTCTGCCTGGGCTTGCCCTTCACATGGATGCGGGAATCGCCTATAACCGGGTCGGCTTCGCGCTCGATTTCCGCGCGAAAGAGAACGATCCGAGGCGTGACCTGATTCCTCAGACGAGGGTCTTCCTCTCGTACCGCCCCCTGGAGGGAGGGCCTGGCTTGCTCGCAGGCTTTGACCAGCATTTCTATTTCGATGGCTATTCGGTGGGGAGCGGGAATCCTGGAATGCTGCCTATCCTCTTCGATGGGGTGACGGTGTTTGCGTTCGTCATGGGCTCGCCTTCATGATTTGAGATCCTGCATGGAATCGAGAAGCGACTTGACCGCCATGCTCGTCTTGCCTTTGGGCCATGCTACTCCAATTTCTGTCTTTTTCTTCATGTTGGGAATTTCGAAATGTACCAATTCCTTGACCTCTGTTGCGTGGCTCACGGTGTACCAAGGGAGTATCGCCCAGCCAAGGCCCATGAACAGGATCTTCAGGATAGTCTCAAGACCGCCTCCGTCGAAGATATGTCTGGGACGGAGGTTGTTGATGGCAAATATTTCATCGATCCGCCCGACGAGTCCCGGAGCCTTCGCACGCGAGAAGGAAATGAAAGGTAGCCGGGCGAGCTCTTCGAGCGATGACGCATCATTGCTCTTCGAAAGCTTCCTTGAGTAAATGGCGACAAAGGTCTCGTCGATTATTTTTGTGTATTCAAGCTCCTCGACTTGCCCCCAATTGCGAATAAAACCGGCATCGAGTCGATCATGCAGCAATGCATCGACCTGCTCCTCGGTTGTCATTTCGAAGAGTTCGAAACTGATCTCAGGCTTCCTTTCCCGAAGGTCCGAGAGGACACCGGGCAGGAATGAGTGGAGTGCTGATTCGATGAATCCCAACCTGAGTCGCGACTGTTCTCCCTCTTCGGTTGCCTTGACGAGACGCTTGATCTCGTCAGCCCGATCGAGGAGGAGACGGGCTTCCCTTCGGAGGAATTCACCCGCTGATGTGAGTTTGATCTTCTTCCCCAGGCGATCGAAAAGGGTGACACCCAATTCCTGTTCAAGCTCCTGAACCTGGCGGGTGAGCGGAGGTTGAGTTATATATAACATTTCAGCCGCTCGTCTGAAGTTGAGTTCTTCGGCGACCGCAAGAAAATATCTAAGATGCCGAAGTTCAGACCTCGTGTATCCGCAAATATAGTAGACGAATAAGTTCCTATAATATTGA
>JBMOIK010000466.1:0-3236 GCA_049317365.1 Rectinemataceae bacterium
AGTAGGCCGAGGTGATGCCGTAGAGAACGCCTACGAAGACCGAGATGGCCGAGGTCATGAGTCCTATGAGGAGTGCCCACTTGATGCCGGCCACGAGCCCCGAGAAAATGTCCCTCTTCATGTCGTCGGTGCCCAGGATGCCTGAAACGGAGCCTGAAACCACGAAGTGGGGATCGGTGATGACCGCGGTCGCCGGGTCGATGAGCATGGCCTTGACGATGAGCTTGTAGTCTCCCTTGAGGGCCATCGGCTTTGCGGCCATGGTAGCCTCGCCCTTGGCGAAGATGAGGGTGACAGGCTCGAGCGATCCGGAATTGAGGCTCGAAAGGTCAGCCTCGCTCACGTAGTCCTTGACGAAGGCAAAGGTCGTGGCATTGGCCTCGTTGTTGAGCGTGACGCGGATTCCCTGGTTGGCGAGACCGGGCTCGAAATGCGAAACGAGCTCGATGCCCGTTCCGTCGGGACGCTGGACGCTGAAGGTCATCGGCACGTCACCGGTGATCGTAGCCCGGAAAATGAGGTCGAGGGGCGCCTTGTCGGCGGTGAACCTGTAGGGGAAGGTCATAGTTACGATCTTCCCGATCCCTCCGTCCATGTCGGACTCGGCCTTTCCCGGAGCCCTGAGCTGGGTCGTGACAGCCTTCTTCTCGGATGAAAAGAGGTTGGTCCAGGCCGGCGGCGCCGCAGGGGAATTGTCGATCCAGTAATCGATGTTGCGCCACTTCCTGTTCACGTCTTTCCAGGGGAGGATGACAGGCTCGAAGATGACAACGAGTACAAACAAGGCCAGTATTCCAAGGCCGATGAGGCCCGAGGTGTCCTTCCGGAATTCGTTCCAGAATTCCAGAAGGGCCCTGCGCGTGTCTTTCAGGTTCATGACTTGCCTCCAACCTTGATGCGCGGATCTAGGAATCCGTAGAGCAGGTCGAGCGAGATCAGGCCCACCTGGTAAAGGCCGATTGTGACTGCAAGGTCGGCGAGAAGGACAGGGATGTCATTTTGCTGGACGGCGATCCAGTAGAGGTTGCCGAGGCCCGGCCAGCTGAAGATGCCTTCGAAGACGATGGCGCCGCCGATGGAGCCGAGAAGGCCGAGGATGGCCATGGTCATCAGTGGTGGCGCCGCAGTCCGGAGGGTATGGCCGAAGAGGACCTTGCGCTCGGGGATGCCCCGGGCGCGCGCGGCCATGATGTAGTCCTCCTGGAGGATGCCGAGCACGATGTTCCTGGTCACGAAGGCCGTGCCCCAGAAGCCCAGCACCAGGAGGGTGAAGAGTGGAAGGATGATATGCCAGACCATGTCGACGAAGTACATGAAGCCCGTAGGCATCGGAACGGAGTGGATCCCGCCGGAGGGGAAGAGCTTCAAGGTGTAAACAAAGAACATAATTATGATCATGGCCAGCCACCAGACGGGCATGCCATAGACGACCATGGTCACGACACTGGTCGTCCGGTCGAGCTTTCCGCCGGGCTTCTGCGCCTGCTTGAGCCCGAGGAAGATGCCGAAGGCTATCTCTATCGCTGCGGCCACCACAAAGAGGATGAGCGACCTCGGTATGGTCTCGCTGATTATCTTGGCAACGTCACGCTCTCCCTTGGAAGAGGTGATAGTCATGGATTTGCCGAAGTTGAAGGTGAGGATCGAAGCGGTCCTGAAAATGATCCGCTCGACGATCGGCCTGTCGAGCTTGTATTGCCTGATGAGGTTGGCCCTTCGCTCGGCCTGGAAGGCCTTGATCTGGGCGGGCAAGAGGTTCTTCAGCCTTGTCTGCTCGAGGCGGATCTGTTCCTCGATCTGGCTGCGCTGGGTCGTCTCGCTGACGGTGTTGAACAGCGCCGAGAGCAGGAATATGGTGATCGCGTATATTACGACACCCTTCAATATTCGCTTGATCGCGAACCACTTGTACATATACCCACCTGTTTGATTTCCCGGCCGGGGTTTCCGCGAGGGGTATCGCAGCGTCGGCGGCGTGCTCCAAGGGCCGGGAAGAAAGAGTGCGGCGTCGCCCTAAGGGGGGCGACGCCGCTTGGCTTAGCTCAGACTAGAAGAGAACGAGGGTGGACGGGAGAACGGAGGGAGCTTCGCTGCCGATGAAGGACTGCACCACGAGGGTGTAGGCACCGGCACTGAGCTTGCCGAGGTCGGCTGCGGGGATCTTGACCTGGAAGGCACCGGCCTTGACGAAGGTACCGTTATAGACCTTCTCGCTTCCGTCGGACTTGACCATGGTCACCGTGACCTTGGCGGACTTGTCGGCGGCAGTGGCGGTGTCGTTCGGGAAAACCTGGGCAGAGACGGTCACATCGATCGTGATGTCCTTGGTCTTCTGGGCAGTCGCGGGAGCCACTACATTGTCGAGGCGCGTGATGGTGGCCGCAAAGGCCTTGCCGAAGAAGTCGGACTTGAGGGGATAGTTGCGGTTGGCAGTCAGCTCGACGTAGTTGGCGGTGGTGTCGATCTTGGACACAACGAACGGACCATTGGAGATGTAGGCATGGCCATACTTTTCGATGAAGGCGATCGCGTTCTTGTAGCGCGCGACAGCCTGGTCGGGAGTGACCCACTTCTTGATGGAGACGGGAACATACTTCTCGGCCATCATGTCCTGGAGCTTGGCCTTGATGTCGGTCACGCACTTGGGCACGGAGACATCGACTTCGGTGGAAGCACCGTCGCTGGAGAAGCTGTAGGCTTCGCCGGACTTGGAACCTTCGGTGACCATCTTGACGAGGGCTTCGATGACCGGCCACTCGACGACCGTCTGGCGGCCGGGGTTCGCGGCCTTGGGATCGATGTAGCCAGCTCCGGTGGCGGCTACATAGGCAATGTCCATCGGGAAGTTGTAATCGAAGTAGGTCGAGAAGCTTCCGTCCTTGTTGAGGACGACGCCCTTGAATACGGGGAGGCTTGCGGACCACTGGGAGGCGAGGGACTCGTCATAGAGCTTGTCGCTGTCGCCGTCCTTGTTCGTCCACTCGTAGCCGAAGGCAAGGGCGTACATGGAGTCGGAAACATCGACCTTGCTTCCATCGTGCCAGGCAAAGGGCAGGAGGCTGACATTGCTGAGCTTGGAGTAGGAAACTATCGCGGCGTTGGGAGCGTAGGAATGCTTGCCATCGACGTTCTTGTACTCGACACCAGATACCCACTCCTTCTTTCCGGAGTCATAGATCAGGGCGGTCTTGTCGACAGCCACGAGACCGAGGGGCTTGTCGTTCGGAACGGCCTTG
>JBMOIK010000467.1:0-3234 GCA_049317365.1 Rectinemataceae bacterium
ACCAACTGGAACCCCAACGACGCCAAGTCCAAGGCCGAGTCGAACCTGACCAAGGCCACCGTTGCCCAGAAGGGAACCGTCTTCATCCTTTCGCCCAACGATCAGACCGCCCGCGCCATCGTCGATGCCTTCGCCAAGGACAAGGCTGTCAAGAAGGCCTACTCGACCGGTCAGGACGCCGACAAGGTCTCCATCCAGTACATCATTGACGGCAAGCAGTCGATGACCGTCCTCAAGGACACCCGCGTCCTCGTTGCAGACGCCATCAAGACCGCCATTTCCTTCGCCAAGGGCGAGACCCCGGAGCAGACCAAGACCTACAACAACGGCGCGATGGATGTTCCTGCCAAGCCCTCTGAGGTCGTGAGCGTCACCCAGGCCAATGTGAAGGCCACAATCGTCGATTCCGGCTATTACCCGGCCAACCTCTTCAAGAACCTGAAGTAGTCGATCTATACTGATTTCAAAGAGGGGGAGTGAGGGGCGGTGCCGTCGCTCCCCCAACTTTTCAGGAGATGCCATGGCTTCCCACATTCTTGAGATGCGATCGATCTCGAAGTCCTTTCCCGGAGTCAAGGCCCTCGACGAGGTGAGCTTCCAGGTGGCCCCTGGCGAGATTCACTGCCTCGTTGGCGAGAACGGCGCGGGCAAGTCCACGCTCATGAAGGTATTGAGTGGGGTCTATCCCCATGGCAGCTATTCAGGTGACATCCTGTTCAACGGAAAGGTCCAGAGTTTCCGGGGGATCTCCGACAGCGAGCACGCTGGCATTGCGATCATCTACCAGGAACTTGCGCTCTTTCCCGAGCTGCCCGTGTTCGAGAATATCCTCATGGGGAACGAGCTGACGAAGGGCCTGGCGATAGACTGGAACGAGACGGTCCACAAGGCCTCCGAAATGCTCAAGATGGTCCGGCTCTCGGTGAACCCGGAACTCAAGGTCAAGGATCTCGGAATAGGCCAGCAGCAGTTGGTTGAGATAGCAAAGGCCCTCTGCAAGGACGTCAAGCTTCTCATTCTCGACGAGCCGACGGCCGCCCTCAACGAAGACGACTGCGAAAACCTCCTCAAGCTGCTTCGGGAGCTCAAGGGGCACGGGGTTACCTGTGTCATGATCAGCCACCGTCTGAAGGAAGTCATCCAGATCGCGGACACGGTGACGGTCCTCCGCGACGGGCGCACCATCTGCACACTCGACGCCAGGAAGGGCGAGGTGACAGAAGCTATCCTGATAAAGAACATGGTCGGGCGGGAGATCACGAGCATCTATCCCGAACGCAAGCACGAGATCCCCGGGGAGGTGATGCTCGAGGTGAGGAACTGGAGCGGATACTCGCCGAAATTGGGGCGCCAGGTACTCAAGGGTGTCAACCTCCAGGTCCGAAAGGGCGAAATCATCGGCCTAGCCGGGCTGATGGGTTCGGGACGTACCGAGCTTGCGAAGAGCATCTTCGGCAATCCTGAAGGCTACGAACTCGAAGGGGAACTGCTGTTCGCCGGAGCTCCCCGCAGCTTCCACTCACCCAAGGAAGCCATCGATGCGGGTCTGGCCTATGCCACCGAGGATCGCAAGGGGAACGGTCTCATCCTCATACAGGACGTGAAAAGCAACATCACCCTCGCCCGCCTGAAAAAGATCTCGCACCGCGGAGTCACCGACAACAACCTCGAGGTCAAGGCCGCCAACGAGTACAAGGACAGCCTGAACATCAAGACCCCGAGCGTCGAACAGAAGGTGGTGAACCTCTCGGGCGGCAATCAGCAGAAGGTGTCGATCGGCAAATGGCTCTTTGTCGAACCCAGGGTCCTCATCCTCGATGAGCCGACCCGAGGCATCGACGTCGGCGCGAAATACGAGATCTATACCATCATGAACCGGCTGGTCGAGCAGGGGATGAGCATCATCATGATCTCGTCGGAGCTGCCGGAGATCCTGGGCATGAGCGATCGCATCTACGTGGTGTCGGCTGGCAGGATCAGCGGGGAAGTCTCGCGTGCCGAGGCGAACCAGGAAAAGATCATGCATCTGGCCACGCAGTAAGCCCCAGAAAAGGTCACAGTTACGAGGAGTGTTTACATGACCATCCAAGACCTCAGGGAAGCCCTTACCAAAAACATCCGCGACTACGGTATGTATATCGCGCTGTTCGTCATCATGGCCATCTTCACGATCGCGACGCAGGGACTTTTCCTCTCGCCCCGCAACATCGCCGACCTCATGAACCAGACTGGCTACATTGCGGTCCTTGCTGTCGGCATGACCCTGGTCATCGTAATCCGCCACATCGACCTCTCAGTCGGGTTCCTCGCTGGCTTCCTCGGCGCGGTATCGGCCGTCTTCCTGACCACCTGGCACCTGCCCGTGTTGGTCGTCATTCCCGCCGTGCTGATCCTGGGCACGCTGGCAGGTCTCCTGACCGCCTTGCCGGTGGCACGCCTGGGCATTCCGTCCTTCGTGGCATCGCTGGCAGGTTGGCTGATCTTCCGCGGCCTCCTTCTGTCGACGCTGTCGGGCACCGGTACGATCCAGATCGCCGATCCGACCTTCATCGCATTGGGCAACGGCTCGATTCCCGACTTCCCCATTCCCCAGGTTCCGAACCCCTCGGGCGAGGGTACTGTGGATGCCTTCCTTCCCGGACTGCACAAGCTGACCCTCCTCCTGGGCCTATTGGCGGTCGTCTGGTTCATCTTTAGCGATTTCCGCAACCGCAAGGTCAAGAAGAGCTATAATTTTGCGGTCATCCCCAACGACATGTTCATCCTCAAGCAGGTTTTCGTAGCGGCAGCGCTTGGCTTCATCACCTGGAACCTGGCCGGCTACAACGGCATGGGCTGGACGGTCGTGATCATGCTCGTTGTTGTCGTCGTCTACGACTGGGTCAGCCGACAGACCGTGCTCGGCAGGCACATCTACGCGGTGGGCGGCAACCCCGAAGCCGCGGAACTTTCGGGCATCGGCGTCGCGAGGATCACCATGCTGGTCTTCGGGTCGATGGGCTTTTTGTGCGGCCTGGCGGGCATCCTCTTTGCTTCACGTTTGCAGTCGGCAGGCCCCACGGGCGGTACCCTCTTCGAGCTCGACGCCATCGCGGCAGCCTACATCGGCGGTGTCTCGGCAGCAGGTGGAGTCGGCAAGATCACCGGCTCGATGGTCGGAGCCCTCGTCTACATGTCCCTGCGCAACGGCATGAACCTGATGGGCGTGGACGAGTCGCTGCAGTACATCATCCG
>JBMOIK010000468.1:0-3230 GCA_049317365.1 Rectinemataceae bacterium
GTCGTGCCGGTCATTCCGCCGGAACTCAGGCCGATGGTCCAGCTCGACGGCGGCCGCTTCGCGACCTCGGATCTCAATGATCTCTACCGCCGCGTCATCAACCGCAACAACCGCCTGAAGCGGCTGCAGGCACTCAATGCCCCCGACATCATCATACGCAACGAAAAGCGCATGCTGCAGGAAGCGGTGGATGCCCTCTTCGACAATTCCAAGAAGAAGCGTGTAGTCAAAGGCGCCTCCAACCGGCCCCTGAAGTCCCTCTCCGACATGCTCAAGGGCAAGCAGGGCCGTTTCCGCCAGAACCTCCTCGGAAAGCGCGTCGATTACTCGGGCCGCTCGGTCATCGTAGTCGGTCCCGAACTCAAGATGTGGCAGTGCGGACTTCCGACCAAGATGGCCCTCGAGCTCTTCAAGCCCTTCATCATGAAGAAGCTGGTGGAGAAGGATGTCGTCTACAACATCAAGAAGGCCAAGATGCTCGTCGAGTCGGAGACCCCCGAGGTCTTCGCGGTACTCGACGAGGTGGTCAAGGAACATCCTGTCCTCTTGAACCGCGCTCCGACCCTGCACCGCCTCGGCATCCAGGCCTTCGAGCCCGTCCTGGTCGAGGGCAAGGCCATCAAGCTCCACCCCCTTGTGTGCAAGGCGTTCAACGCCGACTTCGACGGCGACCAGATGGCCGTCCACGTGCCCCTCACGAACGCGGCCCAGACCGAGTGCTGGACCCTCATGCTCTCGAGCCGCAACCTCCTCGATCCCGCCAACGGAAAGACCATCGTCTATCCTTCACAGGACATGGTCCTGGGCATCAACTTCCTCTCGAGGCACAAGCCCTCGGCCAAGGGCGAGGGGCATCGCTTCAGCACGCCGGAGGAGGCCCTCATGGCCTGCGAAAGCGGTAGTTGTGACTATCAATCCATAGTGAGGGTGCCCTTGCCCAAGGGGCCGGTCTGGTCCAAGGTCGAGAAGGTCATGTTCAAGGGTGTCGCGGGGACCACCGAGGTGGAAGTCGCCGTAGGCGACGTCATCGAGACGACGGTGGGACGCCTCCTCTTCAACGAGGCGATGCCCCTTGAGGTCCCCTACATCAACTATGCCCTCAGCGACAAGGACCTCCGGGCCCTCATCGAGACGGTGTACCGGGAAAAGGGCCCCTACATCACGGTGCGGATGCTCGCCGCCATCAAGGAAAACGGCTTCAAGTACGCGACCTTCTTCGGCGCGACCATCGGCATGGACGACATCGTCATCCCCCACGAAAAGGCGGAGATGATCGAGGGCGCCAACAAGCTGGTCGACGAGATCCAGAACCAGTATCTCAAGGGGCATATCACCCAGGAAGAGCGCTACAACCGCGTCGTCGAGGTCTGGTCCAGGACGAACGAGGATCTCACCGCGGTGATGATGAAGACCCTCGAGAAGGACCGCGCCGGCTTCAACAACATCTACATGATGGCCAACTCCGGAGCGCGGGGCAGCCGCAACCAGATCCGCCAGCTCGCCGGAATGCGCGGCCTCATGGCCAAGCCCTCGGGCGACATCATCGAGCTTCCGATCCGTTCGAACTTCCGCGAGGGGCTGTCGGTCATCGAGTTCTTCATCTCGACGAACGGAGCGCGCAAGGGCCTCGCCGATACCGCGCTCAAGACGGCCGACGCCGGCTACCTCACAAGGCGCCTCGTCGACATCGCGCAGGACGTGGTCATCAACGTCGACGATTGCGGCACCATCAATGGCGTCGCGCATGCGGCCATCAAGGACGGCGAGGAAGTCGTCGAGGCGCTGCGCGAGCGCATCGTCGGTCGCTATGCCCTCGACCCCGTCCGCCATCCGATCACCGCGGAAATCATAGTTGATTCAAACGACGAGATCACCGAAGCCATTGCGGAGCAGATCGACGAGGCAGGCATAGAGGAAGTGTCGTTGCGTACGGTCCTCACCTGCGAGGCTGAACGCGGCGTCTGCCGGAAGTGCTACGGACGCAACCTCGCCACCGGGCGCACCGTCGAGATAGGGGAGGCGGTCGGCATCATCGCCGCCCAGTCCATCGGCCAGCCGGGAACGCAGCTGACGATGCGTACCTTCCACATCGGAGGCGCGGCGACCAAGGCTTCGGAAGAGAACCGCATCTACCTCAAGTATCCAGTCCTCATCAGGGACATCGTCGGCACCTTCGTCAGCCTGGCCGGCGGATCCTCCCTCTTCACGAGGAAGGGTGCCCTGCATATCTGCAAGATCTTCTCGGACCACGAGATCAAGAAGGGCGACAAGGTCCTCATCGAGGATGGCCAGCGCATCCTGAAGGGCGAGAACCTCCTCCAGCACAAGGATGGGAGCATCGAGGTCGCCCACGACATCTCCTATGCGAAGGTCGTGCCCGTCAAAGGCGCGAACGACCACCTCCTCCTCATAGCCCAGGAGATGAAGATAGACGTGCGCAACGGTTCCGAGGTCGTCGTCCGCGTCGGCGACATCGTGCCGGCGAATGGTGCAATTGCTACCTTTGACCCCTTCTCGGACCCGATCATCTCGGAACACGATGGCTATGTCCGGTACGAGGACATCATCCCCGGCTCGACCCTCAAGGAAGAGATCAACGAGGAGACCGGCAACGTCGAGAAGAAGATCACGGAGTTCGCAGCCGAGCGCGACCAGAAGCAGCCGAAGATCATAATCACCGAGGAATCAGGCTCCGAGATCGTGTCCTACTTCCTTCCGGGCGGTGCCTATCTCAACGTCGAGGACGGTGACCACGTCAAGGCCGGCCGCACCCTCGCCCGTACGCTGAAGGAGTCGGCAAAGGCCATGGACATAACGGGAGGCCTGCCGCGAGTCGGCGAGCTCTTCGAGGCGCGCAAGCCCAAGACGCCGACCGTCCTGTCGATGGTCGCGGGTACTGTGGTGTTCCGTGGCATCGTGAAGGGCAAGCGGGTCATCCTGGTACGTGACATATTCGGCAAGGAGTTCAAGCACCTGGTGCCGATGGGCCGCAGGCTCCTCGTACGCGACGGCGACGTCGTCGACGCGGGCGACCTCCTGTGCGACGGCAACAAGAATCCCCACGACATCATGAACATCCTGGGCGAGCAGTACTGCCAGCGCTTCCTCGTGGACGAAGTCCAGCAGGTCTACCGCCTCCAGGGCGTCACCATCAACGACAAGCACATAGGTGTGATCATCCGCCAGATGATGAAGAAGGTCGAAATCGTCGCGCCTGGCGACACGAAGTT
>JBMOIK010000469.1:0-3211 GCA_049317365.1 Rectinemataceae bacterium
TCGACAGTGCCGACGAAGTCGAGGAACTCGACAGTGCCGACGAAGTCGAGGAACTCGACAGTGCCGACGAAGTCGAGGAACTCGACAGTGCGGACGAAGTCGAGGCCCTCGACAGTGCCGACGAAGTCGAGGAACTTGACAATGCTGACGAAGTCGAGGAACTTGACAATGCGGACGAAGTCGAGGCCCTCGACAGTGCCGACGAAGTCGAGGCCCTCGACAGTGCCGACGAAGTCGATGAACTCGACAGTACCGACGAAGTCGAGGAACTTGAAAGCCCTGACGATGACGAGGAAATCGGTGGCATCGAAGAAGTCGGCGAACGTGACGTCGCTGACGGTGACGCTGGTGAAGAACTTGACAATGCTGACGAAGTTGAGGAGCTTGACGAGCTCGGGGAGCTCGGGGAGCTCGGGGAGCTCGAGGAGCTCGGGGAACTCGAGGAGCTCGAGGAAATAGCCGGCCGCGATGATGCGGGACTGGCAGCCGCGCCGAAGCCGGCTTCTGCTGCGCCGGAGTCGGCCATCGCCGCGACCCCGGCTTCCGCAGCCAGACCCGGGTCAGGGACCGGAGCCAATGCCGAAGTCGAGGAGGAGCTTGAGATCCTCGAATCCGATGGAGGCGATGAATCGGGCTACTCGCGCCAGGCGCGCGCCCTGTCTTCACTTGATGACGACCTCATCCCGGTGATACCCGAGTCGTCCATGCTCGAACTTGTCGATGATACGGACATCGGCAAGCTGATGTCCTTCATGGAACTCGGCGGGGATTCAGATAGTACGCTCTCGGTCCTCGACGTAGACGACGATGACGGGCTGGCTTCCCAGGGATCTGCGGCCTCGCCCTCTCCCGATGGTGGTCCCGACCTGGACTATGAGCCGGAATTCTTCCTCGGCCAACCTCCCCGACCCCCGGGGTCCGAGCCGGATGATGAGGGCAGCGATATTTCACTCTTGCTTTCGCTTTCGGCCATCGATCTTACCGCCCTGGAGGAATTCGGCACGGCTCTCGACGCGTTGGGCTCCCTCATGGTAGCGGAGGTGGGTAAAGCCCTCCCTCCATCCGAAGGCGAAGAGCCGGAGCTACCCCCGATCGTTCCCCTGCTTGTTCCAACGGACCTTGTGGACAGCCCTCCGGACCCTGGTCCCGGTCGCCTTGCGGAAGAAGAATTCAGGCCTCTGTCGCAGCTTTCGCCTCTTTCTGCTTCCTGGGCAGGTGCGGCTGAGTACCGTGGGGTGGACCTCCGCTCCATGCCAGTGTCCGGCATGCTCGAGGCTGTCGATGATGAGGAGGAAGCGCCCCAGCTGGGACTTTTGCCGGTCAGCGCCCTCCTCGAGGGCGGGGCAGAGGATGAGGCCCTTGTGACCATCGACAGTTTCGCGAACGAGGCCCTAGACGGCTCTGAATCCAAAGCCGAGTTGCCGGACCCCCCCGCCGGTGAGGGACCCATCACCCTGCGTGAGGGCATCTACTTCCTCCAGCCCCAGGCTGGCAGCGAACGCGATCTCGATCCCGGTCTTCGCCTCCTGGTAGAGTCTGTCCTCATGCCCACGTCAGAGGGTAGCGTGAAGGCCAGCAGACGGAAAAAGCGTACAAAGCGGTGAGGTTCCCGCGTCACGCCCATGTAAGGATCATCAGTGTCCCCGTGGCCGCCCTCAGTGCCTTTCTCCTCCTTCTTGCCTTCGGAGGAAGGGCAACAGCTTCGCCGGCAACCTCTTCGTCCTTCCCGAGGCTCAGGAGCCTTGGTCCCGAGGATCCCCTCTTCGTCCAGCAACAGGCAGGCGTGGCCGAGGCATATGCTGCGATGGGATCAGGCTCAAGGATACCGGACCTCACCCTCTACGAGTACCTCGTGCCAAAGGGGGCTGATCTCTTCGCGCTTGCAGCCCGCCTTTCCCTGCCCTACGAGACTGTAGCCACCCTCAACGGTCTCGATCGTTCAACGAGCCCTATCGAGGGCCGCATCCTCCTTGTGCCCTCGACACCTGGCGTGTTCGTACCCGAGCGCGCGCATAGCGACCTCGACCTCATCCTGGCCTGCCGACCGAATCGGGATGCTATCCGTCTCTTGATTGGAGGCAAGGCCCTGTGGTTTTTTTCCGGTCAATCCTTTACGCAGGAAGAACGTTCCCTCTTCATCGGCCGCCTGTTCCGCTTTCCCTTGCCAACCGCCACGGTGACGAGCGGATTCGGCCAGCGGCTCAGCCCCATCACCGGGAGGATATCGAACCATCCCGGCATCGACCTCGGTGCGCCGGCCGGAACAACCGTCTACGCTGCGCGCGAGGGACGGGTCCTGTACTCGGGTTTTGATGCCCAGCTCGGCGAGCACCTCATTGTCGGGCATGAGGGCGGCTGGTCGACGGTCTATGGACACCTTTCGCAGCGCCTTGTGAGCTTGAACGATCGGGTTGATTCAGGTATGGTGATCGGGCGCGTCGGATCCACTGGCCAATCGACGGGGCCCCATCTGCATTTCGAGGTACGGAATGGGGGTGAGGCCCACGATCCGGGGCTTTTTGTCCCGCGCACACAGCGATGAAGCCTTCAAGGAGCAACCCTGCCCTGTCGCTCGCCGGGCTGATTCTCGCCCTTTCCGCGCCTCTGGAGGGCGAGGAGTTTCGTGCGCTCCTTGCTTCAGCCCTAGCCCTACCCTCCGATTCCCAGGGTGTCCAGCTGACACTGGCATACAACGAGGCCTTTGCCCTGACCTGGCCGAAGGATCTTCCCTTTGTGCAGGGTCTGGAGATCGAGATCAAGGTTCCGCCCGCCGCCCTTCCTCTGGCCGCTTCGCTTTCCTGGGAGCTCTGGCGCTCGGTCGACCCGGCACCCCAGAAAACCAGGTCCATCTACCAAGGCGAACGCATCTTGTCGCAGGTCCTCCCTTCCCGGGCGGGTTTTGTCATCCAGATTCCCCTACGCGGCGACCACAGCCTGAAATCGAGTCCCTTCGCGACCCTCATCCCCACCGTGGTAAGTCCTGAGGAATTTCCCTTCCTCTTCAGGCTCGCGTCCCTTGCCAAGGCCCTCCCCTCCGAGCTTGAAAAAGCGACCTTCCTCCTGCGCATCAAGCCCCTGTTTACCGATGAGGGTGGCCTCAGGTTGGGTTTCCGCTTCCCCGAGGGTTCGCAGAAGCGCGAGCTGGAACTCTCGGTCGACGGCAAGCGCGTCGAAGCCCGCGACCTCCTCGTGCAAAAGCCCGGTGCCCACC
>JBMOIK010000470.1:0-3209 GCA_049317365.1 Rectinemataceae bacterium
TGCCGCGCTCCGGCGGGACAGCCTGATTCTCACGATCGGGGAGGAAGACCTTGGCGAAGAACAAACTGACGTACCGGAACAACGGTTACTGGTTCCTCTTGCCAGCCCTCCTCGTCGTGGCCTTCATCTTCCTTAACCCAATCATCCGGATGTTCCTGTTCAGCCTCGAGGGCTGGAAGTACCTGCGCCCGACCGGATTCAATAATTTCGAGAACTACCTCGCCCTTCTAACCGACCCGCATTTCTACGGAACACTCAGCAACAACGTCATAATCATCATTGGCGTCGTGCCGGCTGTCATCGTGATCTCCCTTACCTTTGCCCAGGCCATCTTCGGGAAAATACCCGGATATTCCCTGTATACCTTCCTTTTCTTCATTCCTGTCGTCCTTCCCGACATCGTCGTCGCGAAGATCCTCACGGAGGTGCTGAACAAGGCCGGCCCCCTTAATGATTTCTTCAACTGGTTGGGCCTGGGCTTTCTCGACCAGGACTGGCTCGGCGCTCCGGGGCTCTCGCTCTTCACGATCATCGTCTCCCTCATCTGGAAGAACATTGGCTTCGCCCTCCTCCTCTTCCTTGCCCGCCTGACGACCGTGGACATCGCGATCTACGAGGCGGCGGAGATCGACGGTGCCAGCGCAACCCAGAAATTCTTCTTCATCACCATCCCCATGCTTGCCTCGACGATCTCGGTCTATGTCGTGCTGCAGGTCATCGGCCTCATGTCCTTCCTCTTCAGCTACATCCATGTCATGACCGCCGGAGGTCCTGGCTACTCCTCCACGGTGCTCGAGTACTTCATCTACCTGAACACGTTCCGCCTGCAGGAAATCGGGGTGGGCAGCGCCGCAGGCATGATACTTATCGTAATTACCATGATATTCATCTACAATTACCTCTTTGCCTCGCGGAAAAAGGCGGCGAAGGCCCAGGAGATCCAGTAATGGGAAGAAAAAGAAGGATCACCTGGCTCGAGCTTCTCCTGCAGATTCCCTTCATCGCCTATTCCGCTACGATCCTCGTCATCTGTTTCCTCCTGGTATTCACACCCTTCCGCTCGACCGCGGACCTGGCGAGGGGCATCCTGGTCAGTCCAAACTCTTTCACCTTCGACAATTTCGCCGACGCGTGGCGCAACGGCTTGGGTATCGCCATCAAGAACAGCATGACCCTGAGCCTCCTGACCTGCCTGTTTACGGCCCTCCTCGGGGGCTTTGCCGGATATGCCTTTTCCTTCCTCCGCTTCCGCCTCAGGAACGGTCTCTACATCTTCATGTACTCGGGCATCTATGTTTCCACGATGCTCATCGCCCTGCCGCTTTTTCTCCAGTACCGGCAGCTCGGCCTGGTGAACAGCATGTTCGGAGCCCTCCTGATCTTCCTCGGCCTTCGCCTTCCCTTCTCGGTCTACCTCTTCAAGAATTTCTTCGACGAATTCTCGATCGAGCTCATCGAGGCGGCGCGCATAGATGGCCTCGCAGACCTGCGCATATTCTTCTGGATCGTGATGCCCCTTTCCGTCGGCGTGCTCAGCACCGTGATCCTGTTCAACTTCACCGCGGTCTGGTCCGACTACCTCATCGGGCTCCTTTTCCTGCAGAAGGACAGCCTTATGACGATCATGCCGAGGATCATGAACATCTTCGGCTCGGGACCGATGGTGACCCAGGCGACGCCTCTTGGGCAGGGCTTCGCGGGGCTCCTCGTAAGCACGATTCCAATAATTGTAATTTACGCCCTTGCGAAGAAACACTACATCACCGGACTCACGCTCGGCAGCGTGAAAAGCTGAAGGGAGCACGACAGGATGCGCCTGACCATCAAGCACATCGCCCAGATGGCAGGTGTTTCCAATGCAACCGTTTCGCGCGTCATCAACAACAGGGATGCGGGTGTCGGAGAAGATACGCGGCAGCGGATCAAGCAGATAATCCGCGAACAAGGTTACCGCATCAATGTGATCGCGAAAAGCATGGTTACCAGGCGGACCAACTCCATAGGCCTCATCATTCCCGATGTATCCAACCCCTTCTTTTCAGACATCGCCAAGAGCGTAGAAGCCACGGCCGAAGCTTCCGGCTTTACGGTCTTCCTGTGCAACAGCGACGATACGCTCGAGCGCGAGCGCCGCTACATAAGTGCCCTCGTGGACCGCGGAGTGGACGGGATAGTCCTGGTGCCCGCCTCGATCGGGACGCGTGAGCCCGATGACCTGGGTTTCATCGTACCCGTGGTGCTCATGGACCGGCCCCTTTCGGGCAGGAACGTCGGGGTATATATCGACAATGCGCATGGCGAATACCTGGCGACGGAGCTCCTGATCAAGGAAGGGCACCGGAAACTGGCCTTTTGCGGAGGCCTGCGAAGTGACCATAACGTCGCGAACCGCTTCAAGGGCTTCAGGCAGGCCTGCTCCGACTACGGCATCGAAGTAAATGAGGATACCTGCCTCTTTGGAGAATTCACGGTTCAGGCCGGCATCTCGCATTCGGAGCAGATAGCGGTCATGGACGTGAGCGCCTGCGTCTGCGCGAACGACCTCATCGCCTTGGGCCTCATCGCGGGGCTCAAGAAATTCGGCAAACTTGTTCCCAATGACATTTCAGTGACGGGCTTTGACAACATACTTCTATCCGAGATCAACAGCCCCTCCATTACAACGGTCAGGCAACCGACCATCGAGATGGGAGCGATCGCGACCCGCATGCTATTCGATTTGATCGAAAAGCCCGAGCTCAAGATACTGAGCAAGGTCTTCCAGACCGAACTCGTGATCCGGGACTCGACGAGGCCATTCCCTGCAAGTCAGCCATCGCTGTGAAGCGAGACCTGTAGCCCAGGAACCCGGCATCGCTCAGGGGCCTGGGGACTTAGATCGCCGAATTTTCTTTCCCTTTGCAATCAAAAAGCCACCACGCGGGCGTACTTCGTGTGGAGGTACCCATGCTGCTGGCCGTCAACGATTTTGTCTTCAAGTTTATCTTTGGGATGGAAGAACGGAAGGAACAGCATCATCCATGATGTTGCGGAACTACGTTCCGCAGACTCTGTAGCTCGCCATCCATGGCGAGCGGTCACACTCACCCTCGAGCGCGCGGGCCTTCCCCTCGCCGCCACCCTCACCCTGCGCAATCCCTTCGTCAACCCCAAGCACGAGGACGATAAAGCCTCGGTTCTCGACGTCGAGGCTACCGACGATCATGAGC
>JBMOIK010000471.1:0-3208 GCA_049317365.1 Rectinemataceae bacterium
CGCCGACCACTTCGCCGAGACGATCGGCGCCCGGGTCGGGAAGCCCGTCCTCCGCATCTCGACCCCGGCTCTCGACCTCCTCACGAGCTACCACTGGCCGGGCCTCCAGCGCCGCCCGCCAACTCGGCATCACCGAGCGCCGCTTCGGCCTGGCGATGCACAAATATGGTATTGATTGGCATCGGTTTCGAAGGCAGGGGAGCTGATCCCCTGTCACCCGCGGCATGAATGTAGTTATGAACAGTTTGAGGTGGTTTCCAAGAACACTCTGAACTACAACTTCTCCCTCTTTTTCACGCTCTGGACTTGGAAGCTGAGCAGTTCATCGCTTGCGTCAGCCAATACACACGAAAGCAAAATGCGATGTGTCGCTCCCTCTCCTGCCTTGACCCAGAATTCCCGCTTCGGAGAACCCGCAGGCGACATCGGCTTCAGCATGAACTCGCCGACCGCTACCCACTCGGAAGCCGGACTGCCTGCCTGAGCCGAGCCGTGGAATTCGACATAGGCGATCTCGATACCAAGCTCGCCCGCCCCGAGAAAGGTGACATGGATCTTTTCCCTTGCCCAAGATGCTGCCCCGGCCGGATCCCAACCCTTTACGTTTATCAGGGGCAGAAGCCTGAGGATGGGCTTGACCAAGTCGCTTTGGCTATCCATTACAGACCCGAGATCCTTGTAGGCTTGCGGTGCCTCGTCGCGAAGTTCGGCCACGGTTTCAGCCACAATTCCCGTCATCGCGGCTTCAAAGGATGACTGGGTGATCTCGGCGAAACTTGCCGTCCGGCTCTTGCTCCTGCCCGCTCCATGACTGCACGAGTACCAGCTCTCCCAATTGCCCAAACCTTCGACCAGCCAACTTCCGGCGGCCATGGAACCTGGGATGAGCCCCTTCTGCCACTGCCGGGCGCTTGTCGCACCCTTCCTCGTGATCCAAAGTCGCTTCTCTACCCATGCTCCGCTCGCATCTTTGAAGCGGACCTCCTCGAGGCTCGCGAAGTTGTGATGGATGTTCACCAATCCGGCCCAATCGGGACCACTGTCCGTCTCCTCCTCGAGAATGCCAGCAATTGTGCGCAGCATGGCTTCGCGGTTTGCCAGTGCAAATCGTTGGCACCACCCCATGTCGAGGAGATATTCCCTGCCTTCCCCGGAATCTATGGCCAGCCAGTTGAGATCCCGATTTCGGGGAGTCACCGCCTTCGCCTTCATGCCAGCCCTGGCCATTCCGTCATAGCGTTCTGCCGTTATCTTTCCAAGATTTCGGCTGCCGGAGTGAAGCATGATCCAGACCTTCCCCTCAGGGTCGTGGACAATCTCGATGAAGTGATTCCCGCCTCCAAGAGTCCCGAGCGAACGCAGGGCACGCCCCGTGAGCTGCCTGGAAAGCCACGAGCTCCTTTCTTCATCATCCAGAATCGAGCCTTTCTGTTCGGTGGGATGTACGCTCATCCCCGTAGGGATCTCTCTCTTGATCCTCGTATGAATGGCCCATTTCATATCTTCGGAGAGCCGATCCTTGATGAGTCCAGGAAATGGAATCGCTGCCATGCCGCAGCCGATATCGACACCCACAGCGTTGGGACAAATAGCCCAGGAAGAGGCGAAAACCGAACCAATGGTCGCACCCATGCCGAAATGGACATCGGGCATGGCAGCCACGAATTCTTCCGCGATGCCACTCTCCGCCAGGTCGACGAGTTGCCGCCTCGCCCCTTCGTCCACCTGATTGGCAAAAAGCTTGACCGGAACCCCTTGGGTCCTGATGATTTCTAAAACAGGCATAGGTACCTCATAGTTGCGACATGCTTGCCGCTCATTCAATCGGCTCATGCTTCATAGCCGTCTCTCATGGATGGAGAATATCATCTCTGCGGGCGCCACATCGTCGGAGATTTGTATTTCCATATTGCACTATAACGCATAGTATGGTACCTTATCAACAGAGGAAGGAGAAACTATGGCAATCCAGGATATCGGTGACAATGTGCGTCGCCACATGAAGATCCGAGGACTGACCATTCCTCAGCTCTCCACAAAGATGGGGATGGGCACCGCTGCCGTATCGAATCTTCTCAATGGCAAGTCCGAACCAAAGTCTTCGACCCTGATCAAGCTCGCAGATGCGCTCGAAGTGCCGTTTGACGAACTCTTGGCCGATTCACCCAAACTGATGTCGCTTCGATTCCGTACCGCCAAGACTCTCAGCGGCAGGGAGAAGGCTGAGAGAGACCAACTCCGACACGATACCGCCATTTGGCTTTCCGACTACAGGTTCCTGGAGGAGAAACTCAAGAGACTTCTTTCCTACAAGCTCGAGGACCTAGCCGCCCAAGCCCCATGCGCTACTGCTCTGAAGGTGAGGAAGGCGCTTGGGTTGGACCCCAAGGACCCTATACCGGATATCTCCGAGCTGATGGAACACGCAGGCATCAAGCTTCGCATCCGCCCCTTTGGATTCAAGAAGACCTTCGGACTCTCTGTTGGGAATGGAGATGGTGGACCGGCCATTGTCGTCAATTCCGAGAACGGCATACCCGTGGAACGCCAGCTCTTCACCATCGCTCACGAGCTCGGTCATCTGGTCCTCCATCGAAAATCATATAAGGACCCATCGGAGATCGAGGACGAGACTGAAGAGCGCGAAGCGGAGCTGTTCGCCGGAACCTTTCTGGTACCGGATGAGGCATTCGAGAAGGCGTGGGACGAAAGCAAGGGCCTGCATTTCGTGGATAGGGTTCTCAAGGTCAAGAAGGGTTTCAAGGTAAGCTACATGACCATCCTGATTCGACTGGTCCAACTCGGCAAGTCTGCATCCCTGACAAATCTGATCATCAACTTCCGCCAGGACTACAAGGCAAAATACGAGCACGATCTCAAGGGTAACTACAAGCCTGGGGCACTCAGTGGCGCGCGACCGAATCCTGTGGCTGAAGAAGATCCCCAGGAGCTCGATGTCAGCGATCTCATGGAAGAACGTGCCTCGAAAGGCCACGCACCTTGCACTCTTAGCCTACGACCTAACCAGCGATGAAACCAACTGGTTCATCATCATCGACAAAAAAAGCCAATATTGGAAAAAGGGTTTCGGTGAGGGACTATCCGGCGCTGGCCTCGGGTCTCCCAAGAATGGCTTTCAAGGGATCAATAGTTTCGGCGTCGTTGGATACAGTGGTCCCTGTCCTGCTCCAGAAGAACGTCAAACCTT
>JBMOIK010000472.1:0-3205 GCA_049317365.1 Rectinemataceae bacterium
CGGTCATCTTGGAGAGGTCAACCTTGTCGAGGGCCAATGAGGCCTGGATGAGGGCGATGCCGCCGCCGGGGACGATGCCTTCCTCGATGGCCGCGCGGGCGGTATTGAGGGCGTCTTCCACGCGGTGCTTCTTCTCCTTCATCTCGACTTCGGTCGCGGCACCGACATTGATGACGGCCACGCCGCCGGCGAGCTTGGCGAGACGCTCCTGGAGCTTCTCGCGGTCGTAGTCGCTGGTGGTGTCCTCGACCTGGCGCTTGATCTGGCCGATGCGGTCGGAGATGTCCTTCTGCTTGCCGGCGCCGTTGATGATGGTCGTATTGTCCTTGTCGATCTTCACGGTCTTGGCGGTACCAAGCTGGGTGAGGGTCGTGTTTTCGAGCTTGAGGCCAAGTTCCTCGGTGATGACTTCTCCACCGGTGAGGATGGCGATGTCCTCGAGCATGGCCTTCCTGCGGTCGCCGAAGCCGGGGGCCTTGACGGCGCAGACGGTCAGGGTGCCGCGGAGGTGGTTGACGATGAGGGTGGCGATGGCCTCGCCATCGATGTCCTCGGCGATGATGAGGAGGGGCTTGCCGGCCTGGGCGACCTTCTCGAGCACGGGAAGAAGATCCTTCATATTGCTGATCTTCTTGTCGTGGATGAGGATCATCGGATTCTCGAGGACGGCGGTCTGGGTGTCACGGTTGGTGGCGAAGTAGGCGCTCACAAAGCCGCGGTCGAACTGCATGCCTTCGACGAACTCGATCGTGGTGTCCATGGTCTTGGACTCCTCGACCGTGATGACGCCGTCCTTGCCGACCTTCTCCATGGCATCGGCGATCTGCTTGCCGATTTCCTTGTCGTTGTTGGCGGACACCGAGGCGACGTCGGCGATTTCTTCCTTCTCGTTGCAGCCCTTGGAGGCCTTCTTGATCTCCTCGACGGCCACTTCGACAGCCATGTCGATGCCGCGCTTGATGGCCATCGGGTCGATGCCGGCCGCGACGGACTTGAGGCCTTCCTTGACGATCGAGTAGGCGAGGACGGTGGCGGTAGTGGTTCCGTCACCGGCGACGTCGTTGGTCTTGGTGGCGACTTCCTTGAGGAGCTGGGCACCCATGTTTTCGTAGGGGTCGTCGAGTTCGATTTCCTTGGCTACAGACACGCCGTCCTTGGTGACGGTGGGAGCTCCGAACTTCTTGTCGAGGAGAACATTGCGTCCCTTGGGACCGAGGGTTACCTTGACGGCGCGGGAAATAGTTTCGACACCGACGAGAAGCCTGCGGCGAGCGTCCTCTCCGAAAAGCAGTTGTTTGGCCATGTACATCTCCTTGTAGTCTTTCGCCGGACGGCACCGACAACCAAAGCTGGTTTTGCGGACCGAAACGGCGCTTCGAAATAATAGGTGACCCGAGGGTCATACTTAAAATACAAAATGCACGGCAGGAGGGGCAAGGGCTTTTGGGTACTTGTCAGTGAAAATCGTAAGTGGTTAGAATGCTAACTAGATGGATGTAGAACGGAGCAGGGATGCCTTCGATGCGATGGGTCGCATCGCTTCGGGCTGGCGGCGTCGTGCCAGCGCCGGGCTCAAGCTTTTTGGGATAACCCTTGCCCAGTATGAACTTATCAGTCAGGCTCGTCGTCGTGGCGGACTCAGCCCCTCGGCGGCTGCAGCCGAATTAGCCTGGGATCGGCCTACCCTGACTGTAGTTGCGCGTACCTGTCTGGCCCGCGGCTGGCTTAAACGGGGACAGTCATCACAGGACAAGCGCTCGGTTCGCATCGAACTCACCGGCAAGGGCGAAGAGATCCTCGACCGCATCGAGGGAGCCCTGCCCTTTGCCGGACGTGCCTTTGGCACGCCCTTTGATGTCATAGGCGCAGAGGAAAGGACCGAGCTTTTCCGTCTCCTTGACCGCGTTAGCCGACGCGCGGCTGACCTGTGGGGGCGGTGAAGGGTAGGGCGGCAGGGGATGCTTGCTGCGGACTCCCCCTGCCTTGAAGCGACAAGCGCATAAGCTTACAATCAAAAAATGTCGATATGCGTCCCGATCATCCATGCCGACCCCGATCTCCTCGTAATTGACAAGCCTGCGGGCTTTCTTTCTGTGCCAGACCGTTATGACCCCGAGGCCCCGACCATCCTCGGGGAACTCGCCAAGGAAGGGGGAGTGAAGGACGCTGCAAGCCTCCTGGTTGTTCATCGCCTCGACAAGGACACCTCGGGCCTCCTCTTGTTTGCGCGCAACGAGGATGCGCACAGGAACCTGTCAAAGGCCTTCGAGACGCGCGCCATCGAGAAGGGCTATCGCGCCCTCGTACGGGGCGAGCCCCAATGGACGGAGATGAGCTGTGACTATCCGCTCAAGCCGGACGGGGACCGCCTCCACAGGACGATCATCGATGGCGGCCACGGCAAGCCGGCGATGACGGTCTTTACGGTGATCGCGACCTATGGACCCTACAGCCTCGTCGAGGCCAAGCCCCTGACCGGACGCACGCACCAGATCCGCGTCCACCTCGCGGCGCTCGGATTCCCGGTCGTAGCAGACCCGCTTTATGGCGATGGGAAGGCGCTCTTCCTTTCATCCTTCAAGCGCAAGTGGAGGGGGGACGAGTTCGCCGAGCGTCCCCTCATCGCGCGCACTGCCCTCCACGCGACGCTCCTCGCCCTCGCTCATCCACGCACGGGGGAGGTCCTCCGCTTCGAGCTCGCGCCCCCGAAGGATTTCCGCGCCGCGGTCGCCCAGCTCGAGAAGCGATGAAATCCCATCATTCGTCCCGGGTTCTTGCCGATGCGCCGTGCCCCGGCCGGCGGGGACGGCCGGCGGATATAGTACTAATTATGTGTATGATCATGTCGGCTCCGCTCGGCCTTCCCGGCTGCGCCGCCTCCGACGCCCCTGCCGCCCCCGATGCCCCAGGCGAGATCATCGCGGCCGAATCCTTCCTGGCCGACATCGCCCGGGCGGTCGCGGGACCTGAGCTCGCGGTGGCGGGACTCCTGCTCCCGGGCATCGATCCCCACGCCTTCCAGCCGCGCCCCCGCGATGTAGCGCGGCTGTCGAAGGCGAGGCTCCTCCTCGTGGCAGGGCACGGCTACGAGGCCTGGCTGGAGCCGCTGCGGGGAAGCCTTGCGGGAGTCGAGATAATTGGCGCCTTCGGTCCGGTGGAGCGCGTAGGGGACGTCGCGCGGGAAAAATTCCGCGACGGCTTCGAG
>JBMOIK010000473.1:0-3197 GCA_049317365.1 Rectinemataceae bacterium
GCTACGTGCGCGACCTTGGAATCAGGACTCCTTCGGTGCTTCAGGCGGTGATGAACCTCTCCGGCGGAAATCAACAGAAGGTGGTGCTGGCAAAGTGGCTCTTCTCGGATGTCGACATACTCATCCTGGACGAACCGACCCGCGGAATAGATGTGGGAGCGAAATACGAGATATACCTCCTGATGAACAATCTGGTGGGGCAGGGCAAGTCGATCATCATGATCTCGTCCGAGCTTCCCGAGGTCCTTGGAATGAGCGACCGGGTCATCGTGATCAATGCCGGAAGGAAAAAAGGAGAGCTGCGGGGGGACGGGATGAGTCCAGAGTCGGTCATGAGCCTGGCGATCAACTGAGGCGATGATGGAAACACGCAATACCGCGACCGGACTCGCGAAGACAGCCACAACTGGCCTTGCCCGGCTCCTCCGGAACCAGGGCGTCCTGATAGGCCTTGTCCTGATAATTATAATTGCCTCGATCGTCGAACCATCTTTCATGACTTCGGGCAACCTGCTCAACATACTCCGCCAGGCTTCACCGATCGGGATAGTCTGCCTCGGCGTCACCCTGGTGATGATGACAGGAGGAATGGATCTCTCTGTCGGTGCGGTCGTCTCGCTCTGCTCCCTTGTTGCGGTAGGCATAATGAACCGCTTCGGCCAGGCTGATGCATCCGACGGGATCGCCCTCGTGGCCATCCTGGCGGTCGTTGCCATCGGCTTCACGATAGGAATCGTCAACGGCTCGCTCATCGTCGCCTTCAACGGAAAGCTCGGAGAGACTTTCATCATCACCTATGGCATGCAGATCGTCGTGGCATCCCTGGCCCTCCTGTATACCGGCGGGCAGTTCATTCCCGGGGCCTTCGGAACGGGCATCTACCAGGGGCTGAGCTCCGGCTTCGCTCCTATCGTCTGCCTCCTCGTCCTGGCGGCGGCGATGCACCTGGTGCTCGTGCATACGGGCTTTGGAAAGCAGATCTCCTTCATCGGCGCGAACATGGACTGCGCCAGGATGTCGGGCATCAAGGTCGGCAGACTCCGCGTGATCACCTACGGCATCTGCGGCAGCTGCGCTGGCCTGGCCTCGATAATTGTAAGCTCGCGGGTCTACTCCGCGTCCCCCCTCCAGGGAAACGGCTACGAATTGGAGGCGATAGCCGCTGTCGTTGTCGGAGGAACCAGCCAGTCAGGCGGCACCGGAGGCATCGTCAACACGATTCTGGGGGTCCTCGTACTCAGCGTGCTGGGGAACGCCCTGAACGTGATGGGTGTCGATGCGAATGCCCAGCTACTGTTCCGCGGAGCCATCATCGTAATCGCAGTGGGGCTCGACATGTGGAACAAGTCGGCGGGGCAGAGGGAGATAGCGAAATGAAAAGGGACAAAACAAGGGGAGTCCATCCCCTGGAGCTGCTCCTGGACCAGACAGTCCTGTTCCTGCTTGTCGCCTTCGTCATATTCATGGCCTTCGTCAAGCCATCCTTCCTTGCCTGGTGGAACATCCAGAACATCCTCATAGATGTGTCGATCTACGGTGTCGTCGCCTGTGGCATGACGATACTGATCATTTCCGGTGAATTCGACCTGAGCGCCTCGTCCCAGTACATGTGGGCGCAGATACTTTTCGTCACCCTCCTCAACTCGACAGGGAGCTTCCTCGTCTCCGCCATCGTGACCCTTGCCTCAGGCCTGGTCCTCGGGACTGTCAACGGACTTATCGTCACACGCTTCCGCATCAATTCCTTCATTGCGACGCTCGGAACCATGACGATGATCCGGGGCCTCTGCCTCGTTTTCACCGGCGGAAAGATGGTGAGCACACAGCATCCCTTCATCAAGGCGCTCGGCTCAGCCGAGTTCCTTGGCCTCTCTTCCCTTTTCTACATTTACCTCTTCGTCCTGGTGGCGATATCGATCATCCTGGCCTATACCAACTTCGGCAGGCGGTTCTACGCAACCGGTGGAAATCCCGAAGTTGCCCGCCTCGCCGGCATCGACACGTCACGACAGAAGACAGCGGCCTTCTCGATGATGGGCCTCCTCTGCGCGATCGCCGGTATCATGCTTGTGGCCCAGCTCCGTGCGGGTTCGACCCAATACGGAACGGATCTGGCCCTTACCTGTGTCGCGGCTACGGTCATCGGCGGAACCCGCCTTTCCGGCGGGGCAGGGAACGCACTTCGGACTGCACTTGGCATGCTCGTCATAGTTGTGCTTTACAAGGCCCTCATCTACCTCGGACTCCAGGCCTACTACCAGAATCTCGTGAAGGGATTTGTCCTCATACTCGTGGTCATGTTCGACCTCTTCATTTCGCGGAGGCGGGCTACGATGCGCCGGGAGCGCTCATGAGGATTCCGGGACCCGCATTCCCGGCGATCGGATCCTCCGACCTCCCTGGGAACGGCACGTGAACGGGAGGGAACGCGTGATCGCCGCGATCCATCATCAGGAAACCGAATTTGTGCCCTACCACCTGCGGTTCACCGGGGCCGAGCGCGAGATCGTCGTGGCACATACCGGCATCGCGGATCCCGAAAGGCATTTCGGAAACCATATCGAAATCGCACGATGCATGGACTTTGCGACGGAAGTCGAGAAGGGATTGTTCCGCGACGAGTTCGGCGTTGTATGGGACAGGCGGGATGGATCCGACATTGGCCTCCCACGCGAGAGCATCCTGAAAGCGCCTGTTTTGGATGCCTTCGAGTTGCCAGTGCCCAAGGGTCTTGAAATAGGGATGCAGATGGCTCGCCTCACTGAAGGAACATGGGATAGATTCCGCGCGGTCAGCGTCGGCTTCACACTTTACGAGCGGGCATGGTCGATGCGCGGAATCGAGAACCTCCTCATGGACATGCTGCTGGAAGAAGACTTCGTGGCAGAGCTGTTTGACCTGATAGTGGACTACGATATCCGCGCCATGGATCTTGCGAGGAAGGCCAGCGACGATTTCGATGCCTTTTTTCTGGGGGATGATTGGGGTCAGCAAACCGGACTCATAATGAGCAGGGCGATCTGGAAAAAACTGATCGGCCCGCGCATCGCAAGGCTCATCGAGCACAGCAGGGAATGCGGTAAATTCACCATCCTCCATTCCTGTGGGAGAATCGCCGATCTCTTCCCCGACCTCATCGAAATGGGGCTGGATGTCTATGACACATTCCAGCCGGAGGTCTACGACATCAGGGAAAT
>JBMOIK010000474.1:0-3196 GCA_049317365.1 Rectinemataceae bacterium
GCTCCGCTTGCCGGGCCAGGCGAATCCCCGAGGAAGGAGCGCAGCGACTGACGAGCCTGGACTGGGTGTTAGGTGCAGTTATTATTCTGGCTTCTCGAGAATTACCCAAGACAAGGATGTCGAGGGCAATTCTTGTGTTATCAGCGAACTGCTCAGTCTACCTTGATTTAGCTTTTGCGGTTGTTGTCGGGGATCATTTTATTCCGCCACCCCAGGATCACGATATTCCGCCAGGGGATTTCAGCGTAGCCTCTGCCTAGTCCGGCGTCAAGCTACCGATTCTTTCGCCTCCCAGAGTCTCCCCTCCTTCCGGTACGAGCGCCCCGAAGTGACGATCAATTTAACAGCCCCCGATACCAGCCGGTCCATGACAGCGCCGCCGACAATGGGGTCGGGGAAGACGGCGAACCAATCCTCCGGTGGCCGGTTTGAGGTGACGACGATGGACCCTTCCGCCAAGCGCTCGTCACAGAGAGCGTAAAGTATTTCCGTTTCCGCCTGGTTGTAGGCGCGGAAGGCGAAGTCGTCAAGGATGAGGAGCCCGGCACCGATGCAGCGCTTCATGAGGACCTGGGAACGGCGCGCCGACAGGCGATCCGGCGAGAGCTTATCGAGGAGCTTGTGAGTCTTGAAGAAGGCGACGTCGACGCCGCGGCGGGCGGCCTCGTGGCCAAGTGCCTGAGCTATGTGCGACTTGCCGATGCCAGGGGGCCCGGCAACAACAAGGTTGCGACGCTGGTCGATGAAGCGGCAGGATGCGAGATCGCGAAGCGCGGGCGCGGGCATGGACGCGCTGTTGAACTCGAAGTCGAAGGACTCGAAGGTCATCCGCGTCGTGAACCCCGCCGTCTTCACGCGCTTCTGGAAGGAGTTCGAGTCGCGGCTGGCGACCTCGTCCTGGATGAGCAGAGCGGCGAACTCAAGGTAGCCGAGTTTTGCTTCCTCGGCTTCACGGGCGCGCCTGTCGAGATTGTCTGCCATCCCTGGCAGCCTGAGACGCTTCAGATCGCTGGTCAGATCCTGGTTCTGCATGGGAACCTCCCCATTGGTTGGAAATGCGGGCCACTACGGGCCCGCTCAACGCCGTCATTCGGTGTTGGTGCTGCCTGTGTAGTAGCCTGCATCCCGCCCCATTGCCTTGCCGGCTTCCGAGATGGGGAAGGGGATGATGTTCTGGATCGACTCGGTCTCGAAGAGGGCCTTGAGCCTGGGGGGCATGAAGACGCGCCCGGCGATGGCCTGCCCGATGACGTGGGAAAAGCCTGAACTATGACGATATTTCTCGATGACTGAAAGGCAGCCCTGGGCACGGCGGATGGCGAGGTTGCGGCCGTCTTCGAGCATGAGCCTGATGTAGTGGGCGGTCTGGGGGCCGTAGTTACCGGCCCTGATGATGAGGCTTGAAGCATAGGCCCCGGGTTCGAAAGGCCTGCCGTAGTCGGTGAAATCGGCGGGCAGGTAGGCGCGGCCCTTCGCGGGCACGGGGAAGCTCCGGACGAGCTTGTGGCCGAAAAATATCTGGACCAGAGCCCTGGTGGACCGCGCATCGACGTGCATGCCGATGAGGGTCGCAGGAAGTCCGTAGAGCTTCTTGTCAACTGTGATGAACTGGTCAGGATGCACCAGCGGATGCGTCCACGAGGCAACGACAAAAGGCCCTGCGGGAAGTCTTTGGAGTACCGCCCGTTCGGTTTCGTCGAAGGCGGTACGCGGGGGAATCCCCGTCGTGCCATGCCTCTTGATGCCGTAATCATCGCGGGACCACGCACAGGCGAGGACATTGAGCTCGTCGAGGGTCGCCGCTGGGTGGAGCGCCGTCAGAAGCTTCCACATCTCGCGCACGACCTGCACGATGCGCTCGACCTTCCCCTTGTCCTTGGGCGACGCCGGGCGCGCCGGATCGGCGAGGACGCCGTAGTGGTCGCAGAGTTCCGCGAAGGTCCGGTTCAGCGTCGGGTCGTAGATGTTGGCGTTGAGGACGCCCGACTTGAGGTTGTCCAGCGTGATCCTGTGCGGGGAACCACCGTAGAATGCAAGCATTGCTACGATTGATTCGGCGAAAGATACCTGGTCCTGGCTCGTGCTGAAGTGGACGAAGGGAAGCCGTGAGAACGAAAGTGTCCCGATGAAGGCCTGGATGATGCGGTTCCGCAGGCCGACGGTCCAGATGCCCATCTTCCCGTAGTCGATCTGGATCTCGTCTCCGGGCTCGGTTTCTATCCGTATCGTCGCGACCGGCCGCGGGCTTCCGATGCCCCGTTCGCGAACGAAACGCTTGAAGCTCTCGTAGCTCGTACCCGGCTCGAGGCTGTGCCGCACCCGGATGACGGACCACGCCGTCTTGGCCTTCATGGGCTGCCGCCCGGCCTTCCGGTCCCCACCGATGAGATCCCGGATTTCCATTTCCAACGGCACAAGGCGGGCCATGGAGGGCTTCGCCTTGGCGTTCTCGACAAGGAGCGCGGAAAGCCGCCCCAGCGCTTCGCCGTAGGACGCTTCCGGCGGGATCCCAAGCTTCAGGATCTTGTTCGCGTACCCATTGGCCGTCTTCCGGTCAATGCCCAGATGGCGCGCGATCGCCCGGTTCGTCTCTCCAATCTTCATTTGCGCCCATATGACGCCAAGCAGTTCCGTAGTCACCAGTCGGTACCCCATGTTCACCTCCGTATCCTGACGATACGAGAGGGAGATACCCCTGGACGAGTGGCCCTTTATCGTGACCCTACTGGCCCAATAAGCTGACCCTGACCAGCTCTTCGCTGGCCCAATATCATGACCCTACGCGCTCAAAAGTGGCGGAATATCGTGACCCGGGACACGGTTGTTGCGCAAAAACTGTGTCGGCTAACTTAGGCAGATTGAATTGATTGCAAGGTGCCACATTCAATCTTGCTTCTAGAGCAACAACGAATCTGCTTTATGCCTTTGTCTTTCAAAGTTTCTCAATACTCTCAGTCTATTGTACCGTTGAACCAAGATCGGGTAAACATTCAAGTATAGGTTTAGTGCGAATACGAACAGTAACTCCTGGATTGGTACTTTCAATGAGCCCAAAAATAAGCTACAAAAGATGAAGATCATCGCCAGCAGATGGATGATTTCATTTCGCTTCGTTTCCCTTTCAAGTCGCTTCAGCTCAACTTCAGACCTCGTGTATCCGCAAATATAGTAGACGAATAAGTTCCTATAATATTGA
>JBMOIK010000475.1:0-3187 GCA_049317365.1 Rectinemataceae bacterium
TTCTTCACCCAGAGCACCTTCATCCTCGGCGGGCTTCGGCTCCTGGCCGTCCGCTTGCTTCAGCAGCCAGCGCTCCACAACCGCTTTCAGGGCTTCGGGCCTGATTGGCTTGGAAACATAGTCGTTCATGCCCGCGTCCAGGCAGCGCTCACGGTCGCCCTTCATGGCACTGGCGGTCATGGCGACGATCGGGATGCTGTGGTCAAGAACCTCCGAGAGGGGGTCACGGATGCGCCGGGTGGCTTCCAGTCCATCCATCCCGGGCATGTGCAAATCCATGAGGACCAGGCCATAGCGCTTGTGTTCCAGGGCAGTCAGCGCTTGCTGGCCGTCCGAAGCGATGTCGGCATGCACGCCAAGCTTGTTCAGCATTGCCTGCGCTATGACCTGATTGGTGAGATTGTCCTCGACCAGGAGGATGCGCGCCGAGCTGGCTGCGGAGGGAGGACGCAGGCTCGCCTGTCCTGTGGAGTGAGTCGTTGCAACTGCCTCTGTCGGTCCTGACACGGCATCTTCGCCCGCCAGCCCCGGCGAAGCCTCAGCCTGGACCTCCATGCGGACGGTAAACCAGAATTCAGAACCTTGGCCTAAGCTGCTCTCCACGCCGATCTCGCCGCCCAACAACTCGGCCAGCTGCTTCGAAATAGCCAGGCCCAGCCCGATACCGCCAAATTGCCTCGTGGAGGAAGCATCGACCTGGGTGAATTCGTTGAACAGCTGGCCAAGCTTTTCAGGGTCTATGCCAATGCCAGTGTCACGGACAGAGAAACGCAGCGTGCTGGCTTCGCCACGGCTGACGTGGATCGCGACTTCTCCCTCTTTGGTGAATTTCAGGGCATTGCCCAGCAGGTTGTTCAGGATCTGACGCAGGCGCCCGGGATCGCTGCGTAGCAAGCCGGGAACATCCGGGTCAATGGTGCAGCGCAGTTTCAGGCCCTTTGCCTGGGCGCGCTGGGTCATGATCATGACAAGCTCATCCAAGAGGCTCCGGAGATTGAAATCCAGGCTTTCCAGATCCAGCTTTCCGGCTTCGATCTTGGAGAAGTCCAGGATGTCGTTGATTACCACCAACAGGGCCTCGCCGCTGGAACGGAGCATTTCGGCATAGCGACGCTGTCCCTCATCGAGGTCGGTATCCAAGAGCAGGTGGGCCACACCGAGCACTCCGTTCATTGGCGTGCGGATTTCATGGCTCATATTGGCGAGGAAGTCGCTCTTGGCCTCGTTCGCTGATATGAGCGCTATATTCGAACGGTAGAGCGCCTCCGAGGCCGTCTTCCAGGCCGTGATGTCAGCCATGCTGCCTACCATGCGCTGCGGCGTGCCCTCCCCGTCGCGTTCGACCACTTTGCCCCTGTCATTGACCCAGAGTATCCTGCCATCTGGATGGATCATCCGATGCTGGCTTTCATAGGGCAGGGATCCCTTTATCGCAGCGTCAACCCGGGCGAACACCCTGGAGCGATCCTCGTCGTGGATTCGTTCGGCAAAGACTTCCAGGGGATGTTCGAGAAAGCTCTCATCGAGGCCGAGGAGCTTGCACCATTTTGCGTTGTGCTTGACCCGTCCGCTGCCTATGTCCCAGTCCCAGATACCCTCGCCCGCAGCTTCCAGGGCGTATTCCAGCCGGAGGCTACTCTCGCGGAGCTCATCGGTGATCTTCCGGTTCCGCTCCATAGTACCGGCGATTTCCCCGGCCATCCGGTTAAAGAGCTCGGCGAATTCCTCGAATTCCCGCGAGCTATGGAGTCGGACCTGGGCCGAGTAGTCACCATCCTTCAGGCGTCCTGTCGCCGACTTGAGCAAGGCGAGGGGTCGAAAGAAAAAATACTGAAGGGCTCCAAGAAGGATGGCGCCAAGTATGAGGATCGCGAGGATGGAGAGGACCATGACGTCAATGCTGTAGGGGCTGAATTCCATGATGAAGTTTTTCGTGTCCATCCCGAGGATCAGGACCGCCTCAACGTCGCTCCCGTGACGCCTGTCGTAGTTCTGTCCCCGTACCGCGACAGCGGCGTAGTAACAGTCCGCGGCAAAGATATCCATAAGGAATACGCCCCGCTCGAAAACTTCTGTTATGGAGAAAGGGATCGGGAGGGTCTCCTGACCGGCAATGTGGGCTTCCGCAAGGATGTTTAGTTCGCGATCGACCAAGCGGAGCATCCGTATCGACCGGTCGTCAGCCAAATTCTCGAAAATCCTTTGGATAGCCTCGGGATCATCGTTCCTTAAGAGCGGGGCTACTGCCCAGTCGAGCGACGAAAGCAAAAGGCTTGCATTGGACTTCATGCGCGCGTCGACCAAAGATCGGAAGACCAACCGTGTCGCAACGCCAAGCGAAACCGCCAATATGACGCATGTTGCCAAGACGATGGAAATCAGGAGGAATCGGACTCCCACTCGTCGTGGACCTTTCATTATTTGCTACCAAGACCTTCGACAAACGAAGCATCGTAGATCCCGGCGAGATTGACGGGCACAGGAATAGCCTTTTCCCGAAGCAGGAAGGCCGACATCTCTTCCAGCTTGACGCGGAAACCCGCTGAGGCGAAGATCTGGCGGTTCTTCTCGATCCCGTAGAACTGGAAGGCTTCGTAGAAGGGCACAAAGTCCTCGAGTTTCATGTTCATTGACGCAGCCATGATGGGGTAGGCGCTTGCAGAATTGGCTTTGATAAAGTCCAGGGCCTTGAACCAGGCTTTGATGAGCTTGGCGACGTCGGACCTGCGCTTGTCGAGGGTAGCCTGGCGAAGCACCAGCACGTCGATCATGTTCCCCGGCGCATCCTTGGTGGTCCAGACGATCCGGCCCAGGCCCGAGGCTGCCGCCTCAGCCAGGTAGGGGTCGTAGGTAAAGCAGGCATCGACCTTGCCTTCCTTGAAGAGTTCCGCGGCACGCTTTGATGTCGCTGAAATGATCGTCACCGAGTCGGATGCCACACCGAAGCTCGCGAGTGCCTTGTAGAGGAGAAAGTGCTCGTCGGTCTCAACCTCGACGGCAATCTGCTTGCCGGCCAGGTCCTTCGGAGACGCGACCGCGTTCGAGAGCAGCAGCCCGTCGCTCCCCTCGATAGTGTCCAGGGAAATGATGATTTTGGAGGGCTCGCCCTTAGGTCCGTAGTAGATGCTGTTCAGGTAGGTCGAATGGGTGAGATCCAGCTTTCCCTTGCTGAGGGACTCCATATTGT